>CAMAWZ010000294.1 GCA_945861995.1 Pseudorhodobacter antarcticus | reverse complement strand
GTCCAGAGCTGTTGGACAGGCTTGACCGCTCAGAGCAAGAACAGTGACTGACCCCCACAGCAGCCCAACCGCCTCCAGCATCTGATCCGCGTTTACATCGTTGTGCCGCTAAATGGTGGAGATATGCAAATGCCCTGCAAGCGCACATCTGTTCCTTTGTTGCCCAAACGCGTGGTATGGATTCTGCGACAGCTGTGAATGATTCCACCGTTGAACCAGCAGTTTCTCAAAATGTCCGGAAACAGCTTGTACATTGTGTTGCCCGAAGGGTGACCGCATTCTGTGTCACAAACAATGGGCGATCCAGATTGCTAAGGTTGTTGTCTAATCCGCAGTTTCAGAGTCTTTGCGAGCAGCCTGTTGATTAACACCGTGCACAGTTGCTCGTATCTGTTTTGATCATTTTCAAGCGTGAACTGCGCGCGCACCCGTCCCTCAGGATCAATCACGTCCCCTTGCTTGAGCGCAGCAATTTCCTTGGCCTGCCACCCTGCAAAAAACTAACCATGAAGATCATAATGTCGCAATTTGCATGGCGGCGCGGGCGGGAGTACTACAGTACCATGCTAAACTGTGCTTCGTTAAGAAATTTGTCCATGTCTAGAAATCTTTGCCTAATGAGAGATAAATCTTGAGCGTCTTGGTGACAGTAATTGGTGGGGCAGGGTTCGTTGGGACGAACTTTTGTCAGCTCCTGTCGGACAAGCAGATCGCCTTTGAGATTGTTGATCTCAAGGTCAGTGGCCGCTACCCAGAGAAGTCAAAAATCGGCGACGTGCGTGATATCGCGTCGCTCCGCTCCGCAGTTTCTGGTGATCTGGTCGTCAATCTCGCGGCAGTTCACCGCGATGATGTCACGGATAAGAGCGACTACGAACGCACTAACGTGTTCGGCGCCTACAACGTTGCACAAGTCTGCCGTGAGAAGAGCATCAAGAAGATCGTCTTCACGAGCTCAGTCGCTGTTTACGGCTTTGCGGAGCCGGGGACCGATGAGGGTGGTGCTATCAATCCCTTCAACGAATACGGCCGCACCAAATTTGCGGCCGAAGAGGTCTTCCGCCGCTGGCAATCTGAAACTGGCCACTCCCTTCAAATCATCCGACCCACGGTTATCTTCGGGGAAGGCAATCGCGGGAACGTCTACAACCTTCTGCAGCAAATCGCCTCTGGCAACTTTGTGATGATCGGCAGCGGTCAAAACAAGAAGTCCATGGCCTACGTTGAAAATGTGGTCCTGTTCCTGGAAGCCTGCGTGAATGAGACGTCGTCATACGGCATCTACAACTACGTCGACACGCCGAACCTCACGATGGCTCAGCTTGTCTCTGAGGTTCGGCAAAGCCTTGGCCGCGGCAATGGAACAGGTTTGCGGCTGCCATACTTCCTTGGCTTATTGATCGGCTATCTCGGCGACGCCTTCACGAGCGTGACTGGCAAGAAGCTTCCCGTCAGCTCAATTCGCGTCAAGAAATTCTGTTCATCCTCAGAGTTCAACTGCAACGCCCGTCCTCAAGGTTATGTAGCCAAGCATCTATTAGAGGATGCGATCTCGAGAACGATCGATGCTGAGTTCCTGCATCCAGACCCTAAGCGGGAGATCTTCTTCACAGAGTGATGCTTGAGAAAAGCATTCACCCTTGATCCTGAACTCGATGAACTCCGGTCTTCCGCTCAAAAATCAGCGCACTTGTTCCAAATAACTCGATGACGGCAATTGCCGCAGATTTAATCTTCTTGCCTGAACGAGCAATATGTCCGACCCCATAGGTGTGAAAAATGAAAATCAATGGCCGTGAAATTGGTCCCCAGTGTGCGCCACTCGTGATAGCTGAAATAGGCATCAATCATGGAGGCGATCTTGAAGTCGCGAAGAGAATGGTCACGGCTGCCGCAAAGGCAGGCGCAGAATGTGTGAAGCATCAGACACATTTTGTCGATGATGAGATGACCGACGAGGCCAAGTTAATCTTTCCACCCAATGCTAGCGTTTCGATTTGGGAAGTGATGGAACATTGCGCACTAACAGAAGACGAAGAGAAAACACTCAAGGCGCACGCTGAAGCCTTGGGCCTCATATACATTTCTACTCCATTCTCTCGGAAGGCTGCAAACTTCCTAGCTGAAATAGATGTTGCAGCATTTAAGATTGGTTCAGGAGAGGCAGACAACCTCCCATTAATCCGTCATGTTGCCCGCTTCGGCAAGCCAGTCATCTTGTCAACAGGTATGCAAAGTATAAACTCTATAACTCGTTCAGTGAAAATCTTGCGCGAGAGCGGTGTTCAATTTGCCTTGTTGGAATGCACCAATCTTTATCCGTCGCCGCCAGAAATCGTATCGTTGGCCGGTGTGACCGAATTGCGTGAGGCTTTCCCCGATGCCATTGTAGGATTTTCAGATCATTCCATCGGGTCGGAAATGGCTCTCGCTTCGGTTGCGCTCGGTGCCTGCATAGTCGAGCGGCACTTCACTGACTCGAGGTACCGCCAAGGTCCGGACATTGCTTGTTCAATGGATCCTGCTGAACTTCGGCACCTTGTTGATAGGTCACGTGAAATCCATACTGCATTGCACAATCCAAAGGGTCGTAGCTCACAGGAAGAAGCGGTCTATCGGTTTGCCCGTGGTTCAATTGTAGCTGACAGGGACCTGTGCGCAGGTGAAGTGCTCGACGAAGCAGCGATCTGGGCGCGCCGACCTGGCAATGGCCAAATCGCAGCAGATCAGTTTGACAGACTTATTGGTCGCAGAGTTAATCGCGACATCAAACGCAACACGCAACTTCGTTGGCTGGATCTGGACTGAAGCACATTATGAAGAAGCTAAGTCAAACAAACTCCAGAGTTGCTCGTAACCTTTTATTTGTAACTGGAACACGAGCGGATTATGGAAAGCTCGAACCTTTGGCCAATGCGGCCGTAGATGCCGGCCATCAGGTTACTTTTTTTGTAACCGGTATGCACATGCTTGAGAAATACGGACTGACTAAAAAAGAGGTGCACCTAAAAAACAGATTCAAAGTCTGCGAGTTTATCAATCAGAGAGATTGCGATCCGCTTGATACCATTCTTTTAAAGACCCTCTCAGGGTTCTCGGATTTTTTACAAGAACAGAGGCCTGACTTAGTGATAATACATGGTGATCGGGTTGAGGCTCTAGCTTGTGCTTTGGGTTGCGCGACAAATTACATCCGCTGCGCACATGTTGAGGGTGGTGAAGTGTCTGGCTCGATTGATGAGCAATTCCGACATTGTGTAACTAAGCTCTCGACATTGCACCTTGTTAGTTCTTCCGATGCTAAGGCGCGCGTGGAACGATTGGGAGAAGCTCCTGAGACCGTTTGCATGATTGGGTCACCTGAGCTGGATGTCCACGGCAAGCCATCAGGCGTTACCATGGACGAGGTGCGCAAGCGGTACAACATAACAGCTAACGAATATGGTATTTGCATTTTTCATCCCGTCACCTCTGAACAAGAAAGCATCGGCGAGCAGGCAAATGAACTGTTCAGAGTGTTGATTGAGTCTAGCAAGCAATATGTTGTAATTCTTCCAAACAATGATCCAGGCTCACACGCGATTTTGTCTGTGATACATACACTGCCTTCCGACAGGTTCCGTGTCCTTCCGTCGATGCGTTTCCAATACTTCTCTGAGCTAATGCGTAACGCTCAAGTAATCATTGGCAACTCGAGCATCGGCGTTCGAGAAGCGCCGTTCCTGGGTATACCGTCGCTGAACATCGGAAACCGTCAGTTCAAGCGTGGAAGGGCTCAGTCACTGCTTGAATGCAATGCTAACGATAGAGCCGGTATAGAGCTCTTCCTCAGCGAAAATTGGGGGCGTCGTTATCCAAGAAGCCAAAGTTTTGGGAGTGGAGATGCGGCACGTTCCTTTGTCGAACTGCTGAACGACAACAGTGTTTGGCAAATTCCCCTGCAGAAGTATTTCAACGTATGAGCACACAATCTAGACCCAACGAATTAACTGCGATAGTTCCGATCCGTGCGGGCTCAAAAGGCTTACCTAATAAGAACATTATGCTTGTGAACGGATTACCATTATATATGCATGCCGTGAGCCAGGCAATTCGGACCGTCGGTAGCGTTGTATTGAGCACGGATATCGAGTCGATTGACGAAATCGGCTTGCCTCCATTCTGTACACTGTGTCGCCGTCCCCGAGAACTTGCTACTGACGACACGCCCATGGAAGACGTGATCCGGCACCTGATCGAAGAACAGTCGCTTGTTGGAACAACGCTTGTGCTCTTGCAAGCCACCTCACCGCTGAGGTCAGACAACGACGTTAACGCTGGTCTATCT
>CAMAWZ010000293.1 GCA_945861995.1 Pseudorhodobacter antarcticus | reverse complement strand
GCCGCCAACCAGTTCAGATTAGCCTTTGCGGTTCGCTTGGATCCAAGCGCGCATATCAAGGATCCACTGGTAACGCTCGTGGTTCACTTCGATATAGCCCTTGTCGGTCGATGTCTCGCCGCCAGTCATTTCTTTGTAGACTTCTGGGGCAGCGGCTGGCAGAGCCAGCAATGCGGCCTTAACTTCGTCGATCATTGGCTGTGGCAGGTTGTTGCGCGTGGTGATCGGGCCGTTGGTGATTTCGGGCGACTGCCAGATGACGCAGATTTCGCCTTCTTTGATCATGCCCTTAGACGCCATCAGCTGATAAACGCCCGAGGTTTCGTTGTCTTGGTAGGTCGCGGCAGCATCAAACTGCTTGTTGACCACACCCTGAACGCCAGCCTCGTGGCTGCCCGCGAAGGGAACGCCCGAGAAGAAGGTTTCAGGCTCATAGCCCTGCTGCGCAAGGTTATACAGCGGCACCGCATAGCCCGAGGTGCTGTCAGGGTCTGCAAATGCCAGAACCTTGCCCTTCAGATCGTCAATGGACTTGTAGCCCGAGTCGCAGCGTACGGTCACGATGCTGAAATAGCCGGTCGCACCGTTCTGGCTTTCGGTCGCAAGGATCGGCTGAACGCCGCCTTCGGAGGCGGTATAGGCAGCGGCATAGGCCGACGAGCCGAGGAACGCGAATTCGATCTGGTCGGCAGCAAGGGCCTGCACCACACCGTCGTAGTTGCCAGCGGTGAAGATCTCCAGATCCACGCTCAGCGTTTTTTCCATATATTCTTCAAAGCCTTTAAAGCGAGCCAGACGATCCTGCTCGTTTTCGCCCGACAAGATGCCGAACTTGACGGTCTTATAGTCGGCCTTCCAGTCCTGAGCCATTGCGGGCATTGCGGCCATCAGGCCAAGAGCAGTCATAGCAATAAAACGCATGATTTATCCTTCGAGGTGGGTTGAAATTTAGGCCTGCTCGTAGATGCGAGCAGAGGTGGAGGTCACGGCTTCGTTGAACTCGGCCAGCCCTTCGCTGCCATAGATGTCGCGCACAACATCGTCGGTCAGTTGCTGGGGGGTGCCATCGAAGAACATACGGCCATCGCGCATCGCGATGATGCGATGGCAGTAGGCGCGGGCGGTATCCAAAGTGTGCAGGTTCACCAGCACAGTGATGCCGTCATCGCGGTTGATGGAACGCAGCGCCTCCATCACGCGGGTGGCGTTGCCCGGATCTAGGCTGGCGATGGGTTCATCAGCCAACATGATGCGCGGGTTTTGCACCAAAGCACGGGCAATCGCCACGCGCTGCTGCTGGCCGCCAGATAAGGTTCCCGCGCGTTGCAGGGCTTGCGGGGCCAGTTCAAGGCGATCAAGCGCGCGAATTGCAATGGTTCGTTCCGCGTCGGTAAACCGCATCGCCATCGAGGACAGAAATCCGTGATCGGCAAGGCGGCCCACAAGGACATTGGTCAGAACATCCAATCTGTCCACCAGATTGAACTGTTGGAAGATCATCGCACAGTCACGCCGCCACTGCCGCAAATCGCGGCCGCGCAGCGTGGTGACATCCTTATCGCCAAACGTGATCCGACCAGAGGTGGGGTCGATCAGGCGGTTAATCAGGCGCAGGAGCGTAGATTTGCCCGCGCCAGACCGACCGATCACCCCGACAAATTGGCCAGGGGGGATGTCAAGCGTGACGGCGTCAACGGCGCGGGTGGTGCCGAAGGTTCGGCCTAGGCCAGCAAGAGAGAGTGTGTGTTTTTCCATGGCAACGAGCTACCCCCAATATACGACGAACCCGTTTCATCAGGATGAATTATTGGATTCAGATTCTTGACGTTGGTGTGACGCTGGCAATTTAAGTTCTTTTTTTTCAGATGGTTGGCTTGACTGCCGCGTTTTTAAGTCCCGTGCGATGTGAGGCAAAACATACGCGCCGGTGCCCGAATCACCACGACATGCCAACACAAGTTGGGCTGGCTATGGTTTGGAATTCGGCCCTCGACAATAGACTTGCAAGAAAGCGCGCAAGCGCAGCGTTCAGGCTGTCGTAAATTCGTCATGGGTGAATGTGAAAAAATTTACACGCACGTTGCAGCACTGTCATCGGCAGGCTCTATCGGTTCGGTTCACGCAAGTGCAAATGGAGGAGCCGCTATGTTCGGGACGACCTTGATGTTCGGACAGGCCCACGGCGTCATCGGCGCACTTGCCGCCGCAACCGCGACCAAAAGCGTCACCGATGTCGCAGGGTTGGACGGGTTGCACGCCAAATGGGGGCCATTTACGGCAGCGCGAAAAGGCTTGCAGCGAAATTTTCGCCGTTTTCGCCGTATCATCACATAGCACCTCTGCCAAAGCCCTGCGCGTCCACGTCTTTTCACGGCCCGCGCCGCCAATGATGCGATTGCAGCGGGCTAAGTCATGACCTATGGGGTGGATCACTTTGACGGCTTGGCGGAAACCTACGAGATGCACCGCCCTGGTTATCCCGCAAGTGCCTTTCAGTCCCTTCTTGCCGACCTGCGTTGCCCCGCAAAGGTGGCGGTGGATGTCGGCGCTGGTACGGGCAATTCAACCAATGCGCTGCGCCAAGCCTTCGGCCCCGAATGGCGTTATATTGCCATCGAGCCAGGCCGCGACATGCGGCGCGTTCTGATGCGGCGGTTTGCAATGGAGGCGGATGTCCACGTCGCTGACGCAACCGCTGAGGACATGAAACTGCCCGCTGGATTTGCCGCCCTGATCGTGGCCTGCACGGCGTTTCACTGGTTCGATACACCGCGGTTCTATGCCGAGGCCGAACGTGTGCTTGCACCCGGTGGGGTGTTGGCCATGATCCGGAACCGGCGCAAACCCATCGCTGTGATCCAAGCCTTTGACCGCTACATCGAGGCGCATTCCTCGGAGGCGCCCGATCTTGCCCGCCGCGAGGCCCGCAAAGAACCCGCGGTCCGCGACCTTGCGCGCCTGCCAAGCTTTATGACGGCAAGGTCACACACATATGCGTGGGCAACCGAGATGTCGGCACGGGGGCTGATCGACCTTTATCTGACGCGCTCTACTATGTGGGGTGTTGTGCGGCGCATCGGGCTTTCGCGTGTGACGGCCGATTTGACTGCGATCTGTTCCAAACTTGGCGTGTCAGAAACGCCGATCTGGATTGACTGGGAAACGACAACGAAATGGGCTCGGAAACGGGCCGACTAGGGGGCAAGATGCTTGATAATAGTGTTGGACACTTTACGCTGACTGAGGCGCGGATTGTCACGCCCGATGGCGTGATCAAGGGCGCAATCGACATTGAGGACGGGAAGATCGCCGCCCTGCGCCCCGGGGCACAGCCGTCAGCGGGTCTTGATCTGGGCGGCGATTTCCTGATCCCCGGCATCGTCGATGTCCACACCGACCATGTCGAGACGCATGTGTTTCCGCGCACTGGCGTGCAATGGGATTTCTTGAACGCCCTGATGGCACATGATGCCGTCGTGATCGCAGGCGGTACGACAACCGTGCTGGACAGTTTGTGTGTGGGCGCATCGATGAAGCGGCCCGAACGGCGCGATCTTTTGGTGCCGCTGGTGGCCGCATTGGAACGCGGCCGCGCCGAGGGGTTGTTTCGCGCCGATCACCTGCTGCATCTTCGCTGCGAAATCTGCGATCCCGACACGATTGCCCTGACTGATGCCACCATCACCAGCCCTCTGGTGCGGTTGGTCTCTGTGATGGACCACACACCCGGCGACAGGCAAAGCCCTGACCGCGAACACTGGCTGGGCCAGATGGCCAAGGAGATGAGGCTGGATCTGGTCGACGCCCGCGATGCAATGGCCGAACTGCTAGACCGCTCGGCCCGCGTGGGTGCCGAGGTGCGCGCCCATGTGGTTGCACTGACAAAGGCGGCAGGCCTGCCGTTGATGAGCCATGATGACCGCACGCGCGCCCATGTCGATCAAGCCTGCGCCGAAGGGGCCACGGTTGCCGAGTTTCCGACTACGCTAGAGGCCGCCGCCCACGCCCGTGCGCAGGGCCTTTGCGTTGTGATGGGGGCGCCCAACCTGCTGCGCGGGGGGTCGCAATCTGGCAATGTCGCGCTGCGCGCCCTGCTAGAGGCGGACCTGTGCGATGTGCTCTGCTCGGATTACATCCCGCGCAGCCCGCTGGACGCGGCCTTTGCCATCGGGTTTGACGACAGCCTGCCGCAGGATCTGCCCCGCGCTATTGCCATGGCCACCGACGCCACCGCGCGTCTGGCTGGGCTGACGGACCGAGGCCGAATCGCTGTGGGTCTGCGCGCCGATCTGGTGCAAGTCCGCAGGGTTGAAACGCACAACCACATCGTGGCCGTCTGGCGTGAAGGCCGACACGTATATTAAAGCAAAAGCATA
The DNA here is from genome assembly GCA_945861995.1 of Pseudorhodobacter antarcticus. Lineage (GTDB taxonomy): Bacteria > Pseudomonadota > Alphaproteobacteria > Rhodobacterales > Rhodobacteraceae > Cypionkella > Cypionkella antarctica_B. Next base: position 6,712 of record CAMAWZ010000293.1, on the reverse strand, counting down.
AAAGACCGCACACAAAAGGAACTTTCCAATGACACTATTAAAAATTGGTGCTTGTCTTCGTGCCTGCGAGATTGCCGACCACAAGGCTTGGCTCTTTGATGCGCAGCGCGACATCGAACTGCAAGATTTCATTACACAGGCCGCACTTGGCCCCGAACGCGCCGACCGTATCGCTGCTGCCAAGGTCGCGCTGTCGGGTCACAACGGCCGTGTCGGCATCCATGGCCCCTATGAAGGCCTTGATATCGACAACAAGGATGCCGAATTGCGGCCCCTGATCACGGCGCGGTTTTTGCGCGCACTTGAGGCCGCCGAAGCGATTGGGGCGCGGCAGATGGTGCTGCATTCTCCTTACCGAGCTTGGTTTCAGAACAACAAACTGGCATCGCGCGGATATGCCGAAGCCAAGCAGGCGCGCATCCATGCCGTGCTGGGCCCCGTCGTTAAGCGCGCCGAAGACGCAGGAATCACCATCGTGATCGAAAATATCGAAGATGTTGACCCTGCCACCCGTCGCGCGTTGGTCGACAGCTTTGCCAGCCCTGCCATCGCGCTGTCCATCGATACGGGCCATGCACAGCTGGCACGGCGGATGTCAGGGGCGCCGCCTGTCGATTACTTTGTGCGCGATGCTGGGGCACAACTGGCCCATGTACACCTGCAAGATGTGGACGGCCACGCCGACCGCCATTGGCCCCCCGGAGAAGGTGAGGTCGAGTGGGCGGCGGTGTTTCGCGCCTTGGCCGATTGCACAACCGCGCCGCATCTGGTGCTGGAACTGCGCGATAAAGCCCGCATCCCACAGGGCTTTGCCTATCTGCAAGGACTTGGGCTGGTCGAATAGGGGATCATGTCAGCCTTATCCCGTCATCGCGACCGACCCGTCCGAATAAATCACGCGCCCCGCCCGCAAGGTCGCGCGGACGTGGCCGATGCCGCTGTCATCAGCAATCACCAGATCGGCCATCATGCAGGGCGCAATCGCTCCGCGATCCGTCAAGCCCATGGCGCGCGCGGGGTTTAGGGTGGCGAGCAGGGTCGATCCGACAAGGCCTGCTGGATCGGCTTTCGCCAATTCCAGCACGGCAGGCAGCAGGGCCGAAGGGTGATAATCTGACGCCAGAATATCCAAAAGGCCCATCCCATGCGCCGCGCGGGCCGACAGGTTGCCAGAATAAGACTGCCCCCGCAGCGCGTTTGGCGCGCCCATCGCGGTGGCAAGCCCGCGCGCGCGGGCCTCGGTCGCGGCCTCTACCGTCACGGGAAACTCGCTGATCCCCGCTCCCAACGCCTGCATCAGGGCAACCTTTTCGACCGTGTCATCGTCATGGCTGGCCAGCGCCACACCATGCGTTCGGCAGATCGCCGCGATGGCGCGCAAAGTGGCGGCCATATCGCCTGCAGTTGACCGCTTTTCCGCGATCCGCCGCGCCACCTCGCCCTCTGCATCGGTCTGGCTGAGACCCTTTTCACGCGCCACGCGGGCCACATGCGCCTCAATGTCGCGGTATTGGCCTTGACCTGGCGTGTGATCGGTAAGGGACACCAGATCGACCGCGCCTTCGGCAATCAGCCCTTCCACCACGCCCAAGGCATCAGGGAAAGTAATCTCGAACCGCGCATGAACCTTGTGATCCACCTTCAGCACATTGCCCATCGATTTCAATGCGCGAATAATGGCGCTGGTTTGGTCGAAATGCCGAATATGGCCATAGGCTGACCCAGGGTGAAAACTGACCGCCGCATAGGCCGTGGTCACGCCTGACGCTGCAAGCCTGCGGTCAAGATCACGCAGGCCCAGTTCCATTGGCATGCGGACATTTGGGCGGGGTTCCACCTCGCGTTCGACCATGTCACCGTGCATATCAACAAAGCCAGGCAGCAAAAGCAGGCCATCGCCAGTCATCCCATCGCCAGTCATCCCCACGTCGGGCATCGCTGCGTCGGGCATTGCGGTATCCGCTATTTCAACGATACGGCCATCTTCAACGCGGACCGAACCGCGCGGGATCACGCGGTCGGGCGTCACTACTCGGAAATCAGACAGCCACATCTTCGGGCACCTCCTGCAGGGTCAATTCAATTTCTCGGTCGATCAGATCGGCCACATCGCCAGGGTGGTGAAAGACCCCGATCATCGCCACGCCCGCCGCCTTGAGGTCCGCCAGCCTGCGGATCAGCGCGGCCCGTGCGCCCGCATCAAGCGAGGCGGTGGGCTCATCCAGCAACATCAATCGTTGCGGCAAGATCAGCGCGCGGGCAAGGTTGACCTTCTGCTGCTCGCCCCCTGAAAAGGTTGTGGGATAGGCCCGCCAAAGATCACGTTTCACCCCAAATTCGGCCAACCAGCGGCGCGCTTCGTCCAGTGCGTCGCCCGCAACAATGCCCGTGCGGCGCAGAGGTTCGGCCACGATATCTTCGGCAGCCACCCTTGGCCGCGCGATTAAGAACTGGGTGACAAAGCCGATCTCGCGCCGCCGCAACAGGGCGATATCCACATCTGCCGCCGTGGCCAGATCGATCCTACCTTCGGTTGTGTGATACCAGACATGGCCCGCGCGCGGCAGATAGCTGCGGTAAAGCGTGCGCAAAAGCGTGGATTTCCCGACACCGTTCGGCCCGCGCAAAAGCAGAAATTCACCCGCGTGTAGGGTAAAGGTGACGCCGTCGAACGCGTGCAACCGCTGGCCCAAGTGGTGCATCTGGAAATGCTTGGCGAGGTTTTGAACCTCAAGGACGGGGGTCATCGTTTGGCCCTCACAGCTTGGCATGGACAAGTTGTTGCGTGTATTCGTGCTGCGGGTCCTGAAAGATCTGGTCGGCCAGCCCCTGTTCGACCACACGGCCCCTGCGCATCACCATCACCCGATCAGCCATGGTGCGGATCACGCCAAGGTCATGACTGACGATCACCATCGTGATCGCGCGGTCGCGCTGCAGCCGCTTAAGCGTATCAAGGACCAGCGCCTGCACCGACACATCAAGGCCCGTGGTCGGCTCGTCCAGCAACAAAAGTGCAGGCTCCAACGCAATCGCCTTGGCCAATTGGACACGCTGCTGCATGCCGCCCGACAGCTCGATCGGCCGCGCATCCATCCGCTCTAGCGGAAATTCAGAGGCACCCAGCGCCTCACGCGCGCGGCCACGCAAGGTTGCAAAGCTGCGCTCGCCCGCGATCAAAAGGCGTTCCGCGACATTACCGCTGGAGGTGTGTTTCATCAAAAGGCCAAGGTGCGGGTTTTGATAGACGATGCCAATGCGCGTGGCGCACAGCATCCTGCGCGCAAAACGGTCAAGGTCGAACAGGTTGCCAGACAGGTCGGGCAGCGCCAGACGATAGTCGCCCGCGTCTGGCGTATCCTCAAGATTCATCATCCGCAGTAGGGTCGATTTGCCCGACCCGCTTTCCCCAACAATTCCCAGCACCTCGCCGGGGTAGACCGTGGCGGAAACATCCTGCAGCGCCACCACATCCCCATAGCGGCGCGAAACGCCAGCCATGGTCAGCAAGGGCGGCGTGGTCATCAATTGCGGGGCTTGCAGCGCAAGGGCAGTATCAATGGCGATCATTGCGGCATCTTTCCGTTTTCATACCAAGTCGGGCCGATTTCGACGGCGGAACCTTCGGCCTGCCGGATCGCCTTGATACCAAGATGGCTGTCCGACAACTCGAATTGCGCGGAGCCATCATCTTGTGGGATTTCGTTCATGAAATAGCCCCGCAAGCCCGAGCGATGGCAGGTCAGCGCGGCGTGGTCCTCGACTTGATAAGGTATGTCAGAAAAGACCAGCGGTTCCACACGGGTAAAGGGTGGCACAGCATAAAGCCGCTTTTCGCGCCCCGCCGAAAGGAAGGTCAGATGCTGCGCCATGTGCAGTTTAGGCACGTCCCAGCGCGGGATGGGCGAGGGCGTCATCACGTGCCGCCCATTGACCAGCGACGGATACGCCGCCCCCTGCATGACCCGTCCAGACCGCACGATCTGTTCATATAGGATCAGCCAAAGCCGCCCGTAATCGGCATCGGCGTGCATCTGGCGGGCGATTGACATGTTGGGCTCTACGGGCCGCAGTGGTTCAGGGTTCGGCACTTGTAACACCAGCACCTGATCCGCGCGCAGCCGTTCCTCGGGGATACGGTGGCGGCTTTGTAGGATCGTGGCTGCGGTGGTATCCCAGGTCTCGGTCGCACCCGACACCTTTGACAGGAAAGATCGGATAGAGGCCGCGTTGACGCTGTCATCGGCCCCTTGGTCAATTACCTTAACGACCGAAGACGGCCGCAGCAACGTCAGCGTCACCTGCAAACCGCCCGTTCCCCAGCCCCGCGCCATCGGAACCTCGCGGCTGGCATAGGGCATCTGGCACCCCGGAACGGCGATGGCCTTTAGCATCTTGCGGCGCAATTCGCGTTTGGCCGAGGCATCAAGGAACCCGTAGGACAGTGCCTGCCACGGTTTTGTCAGGGCGGCGATGGTCATGCGGGCACCTTTTCGGGCTGATGGGGTGCAGTGGTTTGCTTGGCCCCGCGCAGCGCATCAAGCGAGGACTGGAAGGTCACATAATGCGGCAGTTTGAAGTGAATGCAAAAGCCCGACGCCTCGACAGGTTCGGTGTGGTACAAAACGAACTCTTCCTCGACGGGCGATCCCTTGGCGGCGCCAGGTGCGTTCAAATCCAGCGTGGCACCCGAGATCACCTTGACTTCGTTCCAACCCAACGTGGCGCAAAAGCCCAATTCCAAAAGGCCCGACTTGCCCTTGGCGGTGACCTCGGCCTGCGAAACCTTGACGCGCCCCGCGGAAAATACCGTGCCGCGCGGATGGCACACGCGGACTTCGGCTTCGGCCAGACGCAGTTCGTTGACCGTGGGGTGGGCGTTGCCATAGCCGCGCATCGCGGCATAGCCCAAGGCCAGCATCCCGCCCGTATCGGCGCGGGCAAGGCTTTGCAGCGTATGGGCGCGCTGGGCGGGGAACAGCAGCGGCTCTCGTGTCAGGTCAGGGATATCGCCTGGGGCCACATCGGCGCGGGCAGGATCAGCCACCAAACCTTGCACCTTTTGCCAAGCGGCAAGCGAGGGTTGGCGAGCGGGGGCGGGCGTCGCGGCGGGTTCAACGGGGGCTGGCACATAAGGCTGGCCTTGCAGAACGTCTGTCGCCAGAAGGCGGTGGGCGTAGTCAAGGCTTGGTCCAAGGATCTGCCCGCCCGTTATATCCTTGAACGCCGCCGAGATGCGGCGATGGGTGAAAAGCTGGTCCTGTAGGACTGGCTCTGCAATGGTCAGGCGCGGCTGTGTTGTGCGCCACGCGCGCAGCAGCAGCACAGCCTCATAGATATCCCCACCCGACTGGGCAAGGGCGAGGGCCGCAAGGTCGGGCTCATAAAGGGACGCTTCACCCATCACGCGGTCGATCAGCATCGGCAAGGCGCGGCGGATCTCGTCCACGCGGGCGGCGTCGATCGGGCCCAATTCGGCGCGGTAAAGCCGTTCCGACTGATCAATCGCGCGCGCGCCGCCGCGGGTTGCAACATAGGCCATCACAGCACCTCGATTGTGATTGAGCGCGGCAGGCCGATCACCTGTGCGCCGCAGATCAGAAACAGATCGAACCCCGCAGGATAACGGCAAACTGCTGTCCGCATCGCCCAGAATTCGGGGGCAATCCCCCCAAGTGCGATTTCGTCACTGGTCTCTATCCCTGGGCCAGTCAGTCGCAGCCGCTGGCCCGCGCCGAATTCGGCCTCGGCCACCACTGTGGCCCCCGCATCAGGGTAAAGCGCCGAGCCGACCGCGACGTGCGCCAGCCGATCAATGTTGCGGCCCAGCCCCAAAAAGCAATGATCGGCCAAGGGCAAGTCAACCCGCGCCGCGCCGAAGGTTGCGATTTGGACCGCAAGCGCGGGATCATCGCAGAACACCCGACATTCGCGGTCGAGCAGGGCCTCGGCAATTCCTGCCATGCCTTGGGCGGGCAAGTTTTGCACCGTGCCGGGGCGTGATAGGGCCCACATCAGGGCTTCAAACGTGGCGTTGGTGCGGGTCTCAAACGCGTCGGGCACCGGAACCGATGTCGGCAATGACATCAGAATGTCTCCATATCGACGCGGGTGGCCTCAACCTCGCGCAGGCGGGCGGTGTCGGCCGCTGCCTGCTCGGCGGCTTCGCGGTGCAGAAAGGCGCGGATCTGCGGTGTCTGCCCCAAACTCGCCGCCGCATCGACCACAGCCATCGCCATCGCGCGGTTCAGATCGCGGCCCACAACCATGCCATAGCCTTCGGTCCCAGTTGCGCGGATATGCGCCTCGGCCACCAGCACCTCGCCCAGATGAAAATCGGTGCCCTGTGCGGTGTCGCGCATCGGCAGCATGACAAGGCCCGTGCGACTTTGCACCACCTCCACGGGGCCAAGAGACGGCAGCACATCTTCAGCCAGCGCGGCAAGTCGGTCGGCATCGGCGCGAGCCAGAATATCCAACAGGCGCGCGTGGTCGAAAGGCTGGGCGCGATCGCCATCTTGGTCAAACATCGGTAGGGCTTTCTGGGGCATCTTCGCCCTCATCCTGACTGTTAAACGAAAACTGCACCCTGTCTGCGGCCCATATCGCCTCGGAATAACCGATAGGCTGCCGCGCAGCGTCCACATCAATTTTTTGCAGCACCATGACTGGCTGATCTGGATGCTGCATCAAAAGACGCGCCTCTTCAGCG
>CAMAWZ010000292.1 GCA_945861995.1 Pseudorhodobacter antarcticus | reverse complement strand
CTGGCACAAGTTCTTCTGGCAGATCAATGACAAAGCCCGTTCCGCCCCCATTTGGGGTAAAATTCCTGATCGTTCCGCCCAATATCTCGATAGATGACTTTGTGATAAACAGGCCAAGCCCGCTGCCATCGACAGGATTGTTCGGGTCTTGGACACCGCGCTCAAAGGCTTGGAACAGACGTTCCATCTGATCTGACGCGATCCCGACGCCGTTATCGGTGATTGTCCAGCGGCTGATGGTTTGCGCGCCCTGCATCACTGCGTCAAAGCGCAACGTGACGTCAGTGCCTTTGGAATGGATGATCGCATTGCGCAGCATGTTTGACAGGGCGGGGCGCAGGCGCAACTGATCGCCAAGGCGGTGCAGACGTGCGGCGTCACTTAGGGTTAGATGAATGGCCATGCCCTGCTCGCGCGCGCTTTGCGCGAACATATTGCGCACCGAATCAGCTAGTTCAGCGGGGGAATAGGCCGTGCGGGTGATAGGCAGGTTTTGCGATGGGTTCACCGTTTGGCGCATATCTGCAAGGGTGCCTAGCAATTGGTCAATCGCCTCGCGCAGCTGCTTGCGCAGTTTGGCAGGTACATGGCGCTCTGGCAGGTCTTCGATCAGCATCGACACCACAGAGGCGGGGGTGCGAAGTTCGTGCGAGACAATTGAAAACAACTGGCGCTGGCGTTCCTGCCGCGACGACAATTCGGCCAAAGTTGCCTCTAAGGCGCGCTCTTGCTCATGCTCGCCTGTCACATCCAGCACAAGGCCGTAAGCCACTTTTTCGCCGCTTGGCGCGGTTTCAAACCAAAGGCAGATGCGCAGCACCTGCACTGGCCCATTTAAACGGCGTGACAGCAGCAAATTGACGCTACCCTCTTGCTGCCCTGATAAGGCAAGGCGCAAATCTGCCTGATCTTTGGCGTCAAAAAGCGCTGCGAATTCATCGACCGAGCCCAAGGGCTTGGCCGACAGGATGCGCTGCACGGATGCATCGGTCCGAAAGACACGGCGGTCTAGGTTGAAAGATAACAGCCCCACATCAGCAAAATCGCGCACCATCGACAGCCGCCGCATTGCCACTTCGCGTTGGCGCAGCAAGTGAAGGCTGTGCGCGCGCAGCGTGGGCACAAGCACGATCAAGGTTAGCATGCCGATTGCCAGATACTCCAGCTTTGTCTGCAAAGGGTCGCCTAAATGATCGGTCGAGACGAAAGTTCCCGTTAAAGCAGAATAGATCGGAACGCCGATGATGCAGGCGGTCATCCCAATTTTGTTGGGTAAGATCATGATGACCAAAAGTGCCAAAAGACAGACATCCAAGGTCTGGTGCAGTTCCAAACCCGCGCTGTGCACCATTGCAAGTGCCAAAAACACGCCAGAGGATAGTATGCCCAGTGCCAGCGCGCGGCGCGACGACACCTCAAGAATTCCCAGCAAAAAGGCGCTGGCCACCCCGCCCCCGCGCAACACGCGCTCGGCTGCGGCGGGCAAATAATCTGGGCCAAACCCCAGATCAAGTCGTGTAGCGAGGGGCAGGGTTTGGGCCACTTGCCAGAACACCCATGCTTGCACCCCGCAAAATAGCAAAAAGGTAAAGTACAGGGTCAGAACATTAACCAAATCAATGCTATAGGGCGGGGCCATGCGCTGCAGACTGAATGCGATTTGTTTGGACACTACCGCAATCGCGCTGCCCGTTATGACATGATACACAAAAATGGCCGCGATCAGGCCAGGCGCGGTTGCGCTGAGCCCTATCCATGTTGTGCCATCCGGATGGGGCAAAAGAAACGGGATGAAATAGACCGCGCTAAAGGCGGCAAGCGGTATCCACACGCGGCGCATTGGATACAGCATGACCCCGATGATCAGCGTAAAAAACGCAACATGCGGGGACGTATTGACCGCAAAGCCAGCATGACCGTGCACAAAGGCCCCATAACTCATGGCCACTGTCCAAAACACGACAACAGCGAAATAGATCAGCGAATATGTGCCATTATCGGCGGCGAGCAATTCGCGGATCTGGCCCGATTTTGATCGTTCAAAATCGCGAAACACAAAATCAAAGCTTGGGTCAAGCGCGGCTGGGTCTAGAGTAACGATATCTACTTTCACAACTACTCCCAAGACAGCATCAGGGTCTAATGGGCACAGTATAAAGGCTAGGCGGGGGGATGGCGGGGCGATGACGGATAATCAATTCTATCATTTAGGATAGCACGATGATCTTATGAGATTATTAGAAGTGGGTTCGCCAACAAAAAACCCGCCAAGAGGCGGGCTAATGTAAGTTTGGTGGAGCCAGGGAGGATCGAACTCCCGACCTCTTGAATGCCATTAGCCTCGGTACTTAATGGTGTCAAAGGCTTGTGAGGTGGTTTATAACCCTTGTTTATAACTATCGGATCAAGAAGTCATGACCAAAGCACCCTCCGCCATCCGCCTCTACCAAGGTCTTTCCATCTACCGTGTCGAGAATTCGACAAAGTGGTATGTCAGGGTCTGGGATCGTAAGGCTAAGAAATACCTCGTAAAATCGACGGGAGAGGAAAGTTCGATCAAGGCAAAAGCGATGGCTCAGGAGTTGGCACTGTCGCTTTTAAAGGCAGAGAAGCCCGTCGAGAGGGAATTCACCTTCCGTCACTTTGCCCTCAAGATGTTGCATCGGTCTCGCCTCCAGCAGCAATCTGGTGATCGTAGCAAGGGTTACGTCAAGGCACTTCATTGGGGTATCCAGAACGAGGACTGGGGGTTGCTTCGGTTCTTCGGGGAAAAGGATGTTAGACAGATCAGGACCCAGACGTATCAGGAGTACATGGCTGACCTGTCGAAACGTAGACCCGACATGACTCCATCGACCCGAAATACCCTCATGGCAACCCTACGCAACGTCCTCAAAATCGCCCGAGATGAGGGTGTCATCGAGGCTGTTCCTGAAACCCCAAGATCGAGGGTTAAGGACAACCCCCGTCCATTCTTCCGATTCCATCCCATCGTCGAAAAGGAAAAGGACATTTACCAAAAGCTGCTGAAGCAGGTGAAAAAGATGGCTGCCGAAGCTGTTAGTGTTCGGGGGGTAGAGATCACTGATGAGTTGTACGACCTCGTCCTTTTCCTCACCCATTCATTCGTGCGCCCCATTTCGTCTGAACTGTATGCCATCAAGCCTAGCGATATCACAGTGGCGAATGACCCTCGACGGCTGATAGTTACGATTCGAGACGGCAAGACGGGATATCGGTCGGCAAAGACGATGGAAGCAGGGGTATCGGTCTATGAACG
>CAMAWZ010000291.1 GCA_945861995.1 Pseudorhodobacter antarcticus | reverse complement strand
CCAACAAAAATGAGACAACCAGACGTTTGCTCGATCCCGGCTGCCCTTGAAACGATAACAGCGGATCATTGAAAGCTGCCTTTCCTAGACGCGCCAAATACAGCATGACTTCACGGAATGAAGGTGAGTATTCCTCCTTTCGGAAAGGCATTTCTGGCGCCAATCGCGCTGACAATGACAACTTCCAATCGTCTAGAGAAATTCGTGAGCGTTCCCCTTGCTGCGCAAGGGTTTCAAACTCTAACCCTTTCAAGAACACCGAAGAAACAAGCACTGAGTCGCCCGTTGTGCAGCGATCGACTTCGACCGCTTCTTTCCCCCAAAGGAAAGTAATACCGAACGAAACGCCGTTCAGGTGCGGATGGCTTAAGACCTTGTCGCGAGAGACCTCACTCCCAAGGCAAAACTGAATAATTCTTATAAGTGTCGTTTTGCCAAGACCGTTCGTGCTCTCTAGCTCTTCTGAGTCGTCGACAGTATCGGCGAGAACAACGTTCATTCCGGGTCTGAATGAGCCTGTCCTGAAACTATCCAAACTTGATCTGATTTCCGTAATCATCGCTCGCTCGCTCCAGGCAAACTTAGGCGCAACACTCCACCATCAAGGTCAAGTAGCCTTGCTGCGAAGAGCAGGGTTAGAGCCGACGCAAAACGATCAAAAGTTCGAATTTTATCATCTGAAGACAACCGATCCCAAAGCGTCGACACAGTGTCGTTCGGTTGCAGGGATCTCGCAATAATCGACGCAACTCCTAGAATGGAGAAGTCGAGAGAAATATACTTGTTCGGTAAAACGGACATCTATTTCTCAAACACATCGCAGATGATGAATAAGTGCGTGAGTATGCAGAGGCCAGCGGCTTCGCGTACTTTGTCTTTTCCAGTGCCACCCGCCCAAGTCCACATTTCTACAAACAGATCGTCGCCTTTGGCGCCCTGAGCGATCAACTTGTTGTAACGGTCAACAAAACCCTCCCTCAGCCTTTCTGGAAAACCCGGATCAAGTTGCGCGCTTTTCTGCAGGGTCTCGCCTACCTCCTCCGACTTCGCGGCGCCCATTGTCAGCAGAGTTTCGGTCGAAGGCCCCAGTTTGTTCTTTTCGATCTTTTGTTTTGGCGGCAGCGTGAGTGTGTTGCCTCCAGCAGACACGCTGGCATTGCTCATCAATGCTCGAGCGGCAACCTCGAGCTCTGCGTATCCAAGATCTGATATCGATGATGTTAATTTAGTCTGGTATTTCCGTTCGTGCTTTGCCTTCCAATCCTGCAACATCTCAGCAGGATACGTTTCGTGTTGACCGTCGACGTGTACATGGTGGGTTGGACAAAGAAGCAATAAGTTTCCCGGCGAATTGCGCTCGTCATCTGTCAGATCCTGCTTAGAGCGCGGCCCTCCATCACTGTGAGCGTAAATGTGAGCAATCTGGCCGATCACTTTCGCATCTGAATAGGCCGTTTGATTCGCCACGATTAATTGACTGCAATCGGGGTGAGCGCACTGGTTGCCAGAGAACGCGAAGAGCACCTTCAGCGTAGTCTTCGAATAGCTTCTGCCCACCGGTCAATCTTTCATTGTTGCAGCGTTCTGTGAGATTGATTGTTGCGCGATTTGCCTCAGCGCTCCACCAAAATCCTACGGCGCTGTTCAGCCGTCGAAGGAGCGGGCATTTGGCCCGATTGAATCCCATGGTTCGTGCATCGTCGATCGTCCAACGGGAGCGATCAACTTTCGATCGTGAGCATTTGACTGCTTAAGCTCGGAATCTGTAGGGGTTCGAACTTTCGAGAACTGTTTCAACTTTTGCGCTTGCGATAATTTTCTGGGGTTCCAATAGTGCCTCATAGTTTTGCGTGACGCGCGGCGGCGACTGTGTTGTGCCGACTAGGAAAAGGGGATGGTGATGGCGGAAAAGTATGGCGTGTTCATCAGCTATTCGCGCCAGGACGAAATCGTCGCCTCGCGTATAGCTAAAGAATTGAAATCAAATGGCGTTCCAGCTTACCGAGATCTGGAGAGGCTTGAAGCAGGGTCTGTCTGGGCGCCCGCGCTGACGCAGGCTATCGACGGGTCGGCGGCTGTCGCAGTCCTTCTGTCTGAGGCATCCGTCATTTCTCCCGCTGTACTGAAAGAGGTCCAATACTCTTTAGCTAAAAACAAGGCGCTCATTCCTGTCATCATCCGCGGAAAAGCCGCGGATCTTGAAGGTCCCGTTGTCGACCTAATCCGGGATCGCCATTGGATGAGTTTGGTCAACAGGCAGGGCTCCCTCGCTTCGCTCAATCCTCTTATTCGTGCAGCGAAGCGTCATTGGGGACGGATCGCACCAGTGATTGCTTTCTCGAACCTAAAAGGTGGTGTCGGGAAAACAACCCTCGCAGCTCAGATTTCCAGCGCGCTGGCTGCTCGGGGGCGGTACTCGATTTTGATGATCGATCTCGATCCACAGGCCAACCTCACGCAGTTCGTGCTTACGCATGAAAAGCAAGCGGAATTGGTCGAGGAAGACCAGTCGGTACTATCGCTCTTTGAAAAGAGCCTCGTTTATGGGGCGCCCTCGCCCCGTACCATTCTGACGAGCTTTGATAACGGTGCGATCGAACATCCTGACATTGAGAGGATCGCTACTAAGCTTGAAAACTCGGCGCTAGGGGAATACGCAGAACTGCCGGATGAGAATGGTTCAGTGTATATTGTTCCAGGTCAGTTCGAGTTGGTCAAATACACGCTCCCTCAGGCGGCCACTTATCTTCCCCAATTAGAAGCTAATTTCGCAAAGACTCTGCACGAAGCTCGCAAGGTTTTTGATGCTGTGATCATTGATCTAAATCCATCGTCTTCGTTTATGATTAAATGCGCACTTTCCCACGCAACACATGTAATTTGCCCTATTCGCCCGGACATGTATTCCGTACAGGGACTAACGGGGCTGAAGAAGCTCATCGATAGCGCATTCGCGCTAACTAGTCCCCCGAAGATTCTAGCTTTACTTAATGCAGTGCCGAGCTGGGATGACGATTTCGTTTCTAAAGTTCGTTCGGCTTTGACTGATCCAGCGCTTGCGCAGCAGCTTGTCTCGGATAAGAAAACCGGGCAGGCCGCAAAAGTGATAGGGCGCTTTCTTCGCAGCTCCGGCGATACGCACGTGTTGAAGACTTGGACTCCTGAAACATCGATCTTAAAGGCCTACTTTGCGG
>CAMAWZ010000290.1 GCA_945861995.1 Pseudorhodobacter antarcticus | reverse complement strand
GGCGCGGGCGGTGTCGCTGCTGGACAGCGGCACCCCGGTGCTGTTCGTCGAGAAATCGCGCCGGGTCGGATTGACCTGGGGGCTGGCAGCCTATGCCGTGCTGCGCGCCGGTCGCCAAAAGGCGGCGGGCGGGATGGACGTGATGTATATCTCGTACTCGCGCGAGATGACCCGTGAGTTCATCGACGCCTGCGCGATGTGGGCGCGGGCTTTTGACAGTGCCGCCGTCGCGGTGGACGAGCTGCTGTTCGACCAGGGCGACGACGCAAAGGCGATCAACGCCTTTCGGATCAAGTTCGCCTCCGGGTTCGAGATCATGGCGCTGTCGTCGGCCCCGCGCGGGCTGCGCGGCAAGCAGGGCGTGGTCATCATCGACGAAGCGGCCTTTGTGGACAGCCTGAAGGAACTGCTGAAGTCGGCGCTGGCCTTCCTGATGTGGGGCGGACAGGTCGTCGTCTGTTCGACGCATGACGGTGTTGAAAACCCCTTCAACGCGGCGGTACAGGACATTCTGGCGGGCCGGTCACGCTATGCCCACATCCGGATCGACTTTGACCAGGCGTTGCGTGAGGGGCTGTATCAGCGCATCTGTCTGGTCACCGGCAAGACCTGGACGCCCGAGGCCGAGGCGGCGTGGCGGCAGGACATCATCGACTTCTACGCCGACGGAGCCGACGAGGAACTGTTCTGCGTTCCATCGCTGTCGTCTGGAGCGTGGTTGCCCGCGCCGCTGATCGAGGCGCGCATGACGGTTCAGGTGCCGGTGCTGCGGCTGGAGCTGCCGAACGACTACCTCTATCGCCACCGGCTGGAACAGGCCGCGCTGATGGCCCCGTTCCTTGAGGCGCTGGCGGCGCAACTGGCCACGCTGGACCTGAAATCCCAGTATGCCTTCGGGTCCGACTTTGCGCGCCACGTCGATCTGACCGCCTCGACGCTGCTGGCGATCCAGCCAAACCTGAAGCGGCAGGAGGCGCTGTCCTACGAGCTGCGGAACGTCCCCGGCGACGAACAGAAGTTAATTGCCAGAACGGTGATGACACATGTGCGCACCCGGCTGATCGGCGCGGCGTTCGACGCGACCGGCATGGGCTGGACCGTGGCCGAAGACATGGGGCGCCTGTTCGGTCTGCGCCCCGATCCCGAGGGCGCGGGCATCGTCATGGCGGTGAAGTTCTCGGAGGAATGGTACCGCCTGCACATGCCGCCGCTTAAGGTAGCTTTCGAGGATGATCAACTTGCGCTGATCGCGGACGCTGACCACCTGTCGGACCTGCGGGCGGTCAAGCTGGTGCGCGGCATCGCCCGGGTGCCCGCGTTGCGTGAGGGCGACACCGGCAAGAAGCGGCACGGCGACCACGCCATCGCCTTGGCGCTTGCGCACTATGCCTCGCGGATGCGGTGGACAGAATACGGCTATACGCCTGCGACAGCCGCGCCGTCGGCGTTGAGCGGACCGGACGCCGACACCGAAGCGCGCGATTGGTGGACACCGCCCCTCGGGGTTTCAATGAAGGGATGGACCTGATGGCACCCCGCCTGCTGGACATGCATGGCCGACCGATTGTGCGGTCGGTGCTGACCGAAGAGCTTTCCGCCGCGACGATGGGCGGTGTGCGGTCGCCGGTGACGTCGTATCCCGGCGATGGTCTTGATCCGCGCCGCCTGACAGCCATCCTGCAGGCCGCAGACCAGGGCGATCCCGTCGCCTATCTGGAGCTGGCGCAAACCATCGAGGAGCGCGACCTGCATTATGTCGGCGTGATGGGCACCCGGCGGCGCAGCGTGACGCAAATCCCGATCACGGTCACAGCGGCCTCTGACAGCCCCGAAGACGTTGCCCGCGCCAAAATGGTGCGCCGGTGGCTGGACCGCGACGAGTTGCAGTCCGAGCTGTTCGATATCCTCGACTGCATCGGAAAAGGGTATAGCGCGACCGAGATCATCTGGGACACGTCGATGGGGCAGTGGCAGCCGCTGCGCCTCGAATATCGCGACCCGCGCTGGTTCCGGTTTGCCGATCATGATCTGACCACGCCCATGCGTCTGGACGCCGACGGCACCAAGATCCCGCTTGAGCCTTTCAAGTTTATCTGGGCGCGCATTCAGGCCAAGTCCGGTCTGCCGCTGCGTGGCGGTTTGGCGCGGGTGGCGATGTGGGCGTATCTGTTCAAGAAGTACACAGAGCGGGACTGGGCCGTGTTCACCCAGACATTCGGGCAGCCGGTGCGCGTCGGCAAGTTCAACTCCAATGCCAGTGATGACGACAAGAAGACCCTGATGCGCGCGGTTGCGAACATCGCGGGCGACATGGCTGCCATCATCCCGGATACGATGATCATCGAGTTTATCCAGGCGGCACAGGTCGGCGCGTCCTCGGCGTTGTATTTGGAGCGGGCGAACTGGCTGGACATGCAGGTATCCAAGGCTGTGCTCGGGCAGACGGCGACCACCGACGCGGTCACCGGTGGGCTGGGGTCGGGCAAGGAACACCGCGAAGTGCAGGAAGATATCCAGCGGTCGGACGCCCGCGCGCTGGCGGGCATCCTGAACCGGGATCTGGTGATCCCGTGGATGCAGCTGCAATATGGCCCGCTGCCAGCTTACCCCAAGATCAAGATCGAGCATCCCGAAGAGGAGGACCTGAAGGGGTTCTCGGACGCGATTGGCCCGCTGGTGGACCGGGGCATGCGGGTGTCGTTAAAGTCGCTTCACGAGCGGTTCAGTATCCCGGAAGCGCAGCCCAATGAGCCGGTTCTGACACCGATGGCCCGCGCCCAAGGCGTGGCGACCACCCCCAATGGGTCAGATGCGATTATTGAACGGCAACGCGGCGTTTTTGAACGGGGTGACGGGGTTCTGCGGGCCGAGGCAGCCAAGACGGCGCTTGCCGCCTCCACGGGCGAAAAAACGGGGGGTGACCCGGTCGACGTTCTGACCGAGCGGTTGGGTGCTGATACCGCGCCGTTGATGGACCGTCTGATGGCGCAGATCGAGGCGATGACCCAAGCTGCGACATCGTTGCCAGAGTTGCGCGAGATGCTGCTGTCGGCGTTCCCCGACTTGGAAACCGGCGATCTGTCGCGGGTGATTGCGCAGGGGCTGCTGGCGGCCAATCTGGGTGGCCAAGTCGAAGTCACCGATGAGGACGCCAATGGCTAATGTGGCGGCGACGTTCCGGCGGCCGTTCCCGGAACAGGTGGCTGCGTATCGGCTGCGGCTGACGGATTTGCGCCCGACAGAGAAATGGACGGACCTCTGGCAGGACGAGCATAACGCCGCCGTCATGGTCGCAGGTGCGAACAAGGCTGACCTGTTGGCTGACTTTGCAACGGAGATCGGAAAGGCCATCGAACTGGGCACGACCGAGAAACAGTTCCGCGCGACGTTTGAGGATATCGTCAAGCGGAACGGCTGGACGGGCTGGAAGGGTGAGGGCACCGAAAAGGGCCGCGCCTGGCGGGCGCGCACGATCTACCGGACCAATATGCGGACCAGCTACATGGCGGGGCGCTTTGCTCAGCTGCAAAAGGCCGGGTTCAAATACTGGATTTACTTTCATGGCGGCAGTCGCGAACCGCGCATGCAGCACCTCGGCTGGAACGGATTGATCCTTGAGGCGGACCACCCGTTCTGGAAGACGCACTATCCG
>CAMAWZ010000289.1 GCA_945861995.1 Pseudorhodobacter antarcticus | reverse complement strand
GTTTGCCCGCTGCGCGCCGCCCGCTGCGCCCCATCGGCGGAATAACGGGCTGGTTCGGGTCGATGTTGCGGGCCGTCAGAAAAAACTCCATCTCGGGCGCTACAACGGGCGTCCAGCCTTGGGCGGCATACAGGCCCATAATGCGGCGCAATAGGTTGCGCGGCGCGAACGGCACCAGATTGCCCTGTTGATCCTTGGCATCATGAATGACTTGCAGCGTGACATCTGCCGTCCACGGCGCGGCTGTGGCGGTGGTAAAGTCAGGCTCGAGAATCATGTCAGGTTCGGTAAAGGCATCAAACGGATTGTCAGCCCATTCGCCCGTAATGGTTTGCAAAAAGATCGAGTTGGGCAGGAAATAGTTGCCTTGGGTGGCAAATTTCGCGGCTGGCATTGCTTTGCCGCGCGCCACGCCTGCGATATCGCCGATGACGCATTCTACCTCGTCCACACGGCGGCCCCCGATGAATTCGCGGGCAGCTTTGGGCAATTGGTCGGTCCATTTAGACATGTTCACACCGATTTACTGGTTGTCCCCAAGCCCGACCTTCGGGCAAAGGGTGTCTTTAGGCGGCGGATTTTTGGCGTGCCTTCGATTTAAAGAAATCGGCAATGCGCGCTGCCATCGGGCCGCGATCAAGCGGTTCCGCCAACCGCTGCGCGGCGGCGGATAGCACCGCTTCGGGAACCAGACCTTTCCCGCGCTTCTCCATCAGCCCTTCCATAAAGCGTGCGTCAAATTCGGGGTGGGCTTGGACAGTGAACATGCGGTCGTCATACAACAGGGCCGCATTTTCACAAAAATCATTGGATGCAATGCGCGTGGCGCTATCTGGTTTTTGCACAACTTGGTCTTGGTGCCATGCGTTCAGCTTTACCTGCTGGCCGCCGAAATCATAGCTTGTGGCCCCTGCCGACCAGCCACGGCTGTATTTTTCAACACGCCCGCCCATAGCCTGCGCGATGATCTGATGGCCAAAGCAAACCCCCACCATCGGCACGCCAGCTGCATAGCTGGCGCGGATAAAATCTTCAAGCGGCGGGATCCACGCATGATCTTCATAGGCCCCATGGCGCGAGCCTGTGATCAGCCAACCATCGCAATCTTGAACGCCGATAGGAAACTGCCCGTGCAGCACGGGAAAAATCGCAAAGTCAAAGTCATGCCCCTGCAATAGGCGCACGAACAAGTCGGGGTAATCGCCCAGATCGCGCAGCGCCTCTGGTGCCTCGCCCGTTTGCAGAATGCCGATCTTCATCGCCGTGCCCTTATACCGTGTCCAAATACAGCTCGACCCGTTCTTGTTCGGTCAATTCTGCAATGTAATGATGCTCTTGCCGTTTTGTCGAGACAAGGTTTTTGATCAGCTCTGGGTGCAAAAAGCGCGGCACAATGGTGGATTGTTCCAGCGCGTCAATCGCCGCTTCCCAGCTGGTTGGAATCTCCTCTAACCCGTCCACGGCATAGGCATTGCCAACGATGGGAGAGGGGGCCTCCATCTGGTTTTCAATCCCGTCCAGCGCCGCGCCAAGGATGACAGCCAGCATCAGGTATGGGTTGACATCGCCGCCCGCGACGCGGTGTTCAATGCGCCGCGCCGAAGGGCTGCCTGCAGGAATACGAATGGCGGCGGTGCGATTTTCATACCCCCATGCAATCGCCGTGGGCGCGTGTTTGCCCGGCACAAGCCGCTCATAGCTGTTTTGATGCGGCGCGAAAATCAGCGCAGAATCGTGCATGGCGTTCAGGCAGCCAGCCACCGCGTGGCGCAGTATCGCTGTGCCTTTGGGCCCGCCACTGTCGAACACGTTATCGCCACGCTCGTCGATCACCGAAAAATGGGTGTGCAGGCCAGACCCTGAATATTCAGGATAAGGCTTGGCCATAAAGCTGGCGGCAAAGCCGTGGCGGCGCGCCAGACCCTTGACCAGCATTTTAAACAGCCAGGCATCATCTGCGGCGCGCAAAGGGTCGTCGCAATGCATCAGGTTCACTTCAAACTGGCCAAGGCCCGTTTCCGATGTCGTGGTGTCGGCGGGAATATCCATCGCCTCGCAGGCATCGTAGAGGTCGGTAAAGAAGGTATCAAAGGCATCCAAGGCGCGGATCGACAGGGTTTCTGCCGCCTTGCGCCGCTTGCCGCTGCGCGGAGAGGCCGGAACCTGCATGGTTTTGCCCGAATCGTCGATGAGGAAAAATTCCAGCTCCATCGCGCAGACGGGGGTCAAGCCGCGGGCCTTAAACCGCTCGACCACGGCGCGCAAGGCATGGCGGGGATCGCCCTCGTAGGGCGTGCCGTTTTCGCGGAACATCCAGATCGGCAGCAGGGCGGTCGGGGCCTCAAGCCACGGCATGGGCATAAAGCCGCGCTCGGTGGGTTTTAGAACGCCGTCTTGATCGCCCTGTTCAAACACCAGCGGGCTGTCATCGATATCTTCGCCCCAAATATCCAAGTTCAGAACGGAAAACGGAAAGCGGGTTCCGTTTTTCACCACGTTATCGGCATAGCGGGCCGGCACCCGTTTGCCGCGCGCTTGTCCGTTCAAATCCGCTGCGGCCACTCGAATGGTGCGCACATCGGGATGCTTTCTCAGCCAATCTTTCATCATATCACAAAGGCGGGGCACGACCCCGCCCGCACTGACCAAAGGGACAGGCCCATGTGTCAGGTCTGGCGGATGCGGATCATGCCCTTGATCCTATCCTATAGTTGGTGACCTTGCAGCGCCGGTATGGGCCGCATAATTTGATCAAATTCACATTAGCCGACCGCTGGGGGGCAAAGCAAGCGAAAACTGATAGGAATTTTGTGCTGCAAAGGGAGAAGGGGGGGCTTTGCCCCCCGCTTCGCGTCCCCCCAAGGTATTTGAGGAGTTAGGAAGCCCAAGTCTGGATTAAACTGGTCTAGCCCTTGGCTATCTGCGCGCAGCTTCACCAAGGGCCTTCCCAACTCACGGTCATCGGCGCCTCCGCCTGTACCGTAGGCGCAACATCACGGATCAGGGTTAAGATTGCGTTAATGCGCCTTCCTAACTCTGCAAATACCTTGGGGGGTGAGCGAAGCGAGGGGGGCTAGC
>CAMAWZ010000288.1 GCA_945861995.1 Pseudorhodobacter antarcticus | reverse complement strand
TCGCCTATTGGCTATGATGCGCGAAGCACATGGTCGCGGGGCTAAGTTGGTGGTTTTTACCGAATTGGCTTTGACCACTTTTTTTCCGCGCTGGATGATCGAAGACGAGGCTGAACTGGACAGCTACTATGAAACCGCAATGCCCTCGCTTGCCACCCAACCTTTGTTTGACGAGGCAGCCAAGCTGGGGATCGGTTTCAATCTTGGCTATGCCGAACTTGTGATCGAAGGCGGGGTAAAGCACCGCTTTAACACGTCAATTCTGGTCGATCAGACCGGCAGGATTGTTGGAAAATACCGCAAGGTGCATCTTCCGGGTTGGTCAGAACCCCAGCCGAACCGGCCCTTCCAGCATCTTGAGAAGCGGTATTTCGAGCCGGGCGACCTTGGCTTTCCTGTCTGGCGCACGATGGGTGGCATCATGGGCATGTGCATCTGCAACGATCGTCGTTGGCCCGAAACCTACCGCGTGATGGGTCTGCAAGGGGTCGAAATGGTCATGTTGGGTTACAACACGCCTTTCGGCCATCTGAACAGCGAACCGATGGACAGCCTAACCCTTTTCCATAACCATTTGTCGATGCAGGCAGGGGCCTATCAGAACGCAACTTGGGTCGTCGGCACAGCCAAATGCGGCACCGAGGAGGGGTCGAAGATGGGTGGCCAGTCAGTCATCGTTGCCCCAAGCGGCGAGATTGTGGCGCAAGCCGTGACCGTCGAAGATGAAGTGATTACCGCGAAATGCGACCTTGATATGGGGCGCTACTACAAAGAAACCGTTTTCAACTTTGCCCAGCACCGTCGGCCCGAGGCGTATACCCTTATCACCGAACGTGCGGGGGCCATTCTGCCGGAGTAGACCATGACCACAGTTATCAAAGGCGGCACAGTCGTCACCCATGACCGGACCTACAAGGCCGACGTGCTGGTTGAGGGTGGCGTCATTACTGCAATCGGGCAGAACCTTGCGGGCGATACCCTTATTGATGCGGAAGGTGCCTATGTGATGCCCGGCGGAATTGATCCGCACACGCATCTGGAGATGCCGTTTATGGGCACCTCCACCGCCGAGACATGGGAAAGTGGTACCTTTGCCGCAGCAAGCGGCGGCACGACCATGATCGTCGATCACATTATTTCGAACCCGACTGATTTGCTTGGTCCGCTGGCGCTATGGGAAGAACGAGCCGCGCGTCAAGCCAGCATCGACTATGGCTTTCATATGTCAATAACGGGCTGGTCGCAGGAAGTCTGGGCGCAGATGGCGGTTTGCGTTGACCGTGGGGTGAACACGTTCAAGCATTTCATGGCCTATAAGGGCGCGTTGATGGTGAATGATGACGAGATGTTCGCAAGCTTTTCGCGCTGTCGTGAGTTGGGGGCAATCCCGCTTGTGCATGCAGAAAATGGTGACCTGATCGCTGGTCTGCAACAAAAACTTCTGGCCGAAGGCAACAGGGGGCCCGAAGCGCACGCCTATTCCCGCCCCGCGACGCTGGAGGGAGAGGCCACAAATCGTGCGATCATGATCGCAGATGCGGTAGGGGTGCCCGTCTACATCGTGCACACATCTTCTGAAGAGGCACATGAGGCCATTCGCCGTTGGAAACAGGCGGGCACGCGGGTCTGGGGCGAGCCGTTGATACAGCATCTGCTGTTGGACGAGGGTGAATATGCCAATCTAGACTGGAACTATGCTGCCCAGCGGGTGATGAGTCCGCCGTTTCGAGATAAACGGCATCAGGACAGCCTTTGGGCGGGGCTTGCAGCGGGCACGCTTTCGGTCGTGGCGACAGACCATTGCGCCTTTACCACCCGGCAAAAGCAGATGGGGCGCGGCAATTTTACCAAGATCCCGAATGGCACAGGCGGTCTGGAAGACAGGCTTTCGCTGTTGTGGACGCATGGCGTAGCGACTGGGCGCATCACGATGAACGAATTTGTGGCTGTCACCTCGACCAACATAGCGCAGATCCTAAGTGTTTACCCTCAAAAGGGTGCTATTGCCGTGGGTGCGGATGCCGATATCATCGTATTCGACCCGGCGGCGACCAAGACCATCTCTGCGGCTACCCAAAAATCTGTGATTGATTACAACGTGTTCGAAGGTTTCACCGTCACTGGCCTACCTCGCTACACGCTATCGCGCGGCACCGTGCTGTGGGGGCCGAACGGTGGCCAGCCGCAGCCTGGCCATGGGCAGCATGTGATGCGCAGGCCCAATCCGCCAGTTTCGCGCGCATACTCTCAATGGCGCGATCTTATCGCCCCGCGCCCCGTGGTGCGAGACGAAAGCCTGATGCCAATCGGGATTTAGGAACAGTATCGCGTTACAGGTTTGGTCGCCATAGCAAACCTTCTTTAGGAACGTGTTTGCGATGGTGACCCGCCTGCGTATGGTTGTCTATCTGACTATCTTTGGCGGTTTTCGGCGTGGTCTAATTTGCGGTTCATCTGCTTGAAGGCCGCGCCACAGAGCGTAATTTCGGCGCGGCTTGTCTCTTGTCGTTCACTTGAGAAGAGCGCTCAACCCAAGTCGAAATCGCGACAGACGGAGCCATGAAAAGTTGAAGATTTTTGTACTTCGCGCATTCGCCGACCCGCAGCATCGCGCGTTCCCACCGTTGGAACCCCTGACCTGCCACCGGATTCCCCCCCAAAAGCGACGAGAGTCCGGCCCATTGACAGGACGGACGATGAAGAACGCAGATCGGACAGCAGACCAGATCATGGGGGTCTTGCACGCGCACGAGGCAGGCGCGCAGTGTGCGGATTGTTGCCGCAAGCACGGGATGTCGGCAGGGACGTTTCATGCCGGGGCGGCGACGCATTCGAGGATGACCGTTTCCGAGGCCAAGCGGCTTAAGGCGCTACAGGTACGAGGAGGGTCAGAAATTGATCTGGCGGATCAAATTCCCTGCGAATGGAACGCCAAGTTGACGCGGCGGCTGGCAGAGCAGATGCGCGGCACGGCGGCGATGCCAGAACTGCTGTCCAAAAAGTGATAGCGCCCGCTGTGAAGCGCGAGGCTGCCCTGCGCCTGGAAGCCCTGTTTGGGGCCTCGGAACGGCGGGCGTGCAAGATTGCGGACGCGGATCCGCAGAGGGTGGACGACCAGTCGCAACATG
>CAMAWZ010000287.1 GCA_945861995.1 Pseudorhodobacter antarcticus | reverse complement strand
CTCGCGATTTCATTCCGTAGCAAAAGGTTAGTTTTGCTGCGTAACAAAGTCAAGAAACGGGGTAGGATTTTAACATTTTTCATAAAATTCATCGGAAAAATAACTGGTAAATGGCGGATTTCGCGCAAAGTTCGGACGTGTTGCGCCGCCAAAAACAAGCATCGCTTTGGTGCCCGCGGCCGGACTTGAACCGGCACGGCCATACAGCCGGGAGATTTTAAGTCTCATGTGTCTACCATTTCACCACGCGGGCGGCAAAGTGTACGCAATTATAGCGTTCCTTGCCGCCTCTGCGCAAGGGTGGATCAGACGGTTATCTGCCACACAGAATTGACATCAGAGCATCCGCGCGCGCATATACCGATGACAGTTTGCAAAGGGGTTCCCCATGAAGAAAATCTATCCCAGCGCCGAGGCCGCGCTGGAGGGTCTGCTGCGCGATGGCATGTTGATTGCGGCGGGCGGCTTTGGTCTGTGCGGCATTCCTGAACTTCTGATTGAGGGTATCCGCAATGCGGGCACGAAAGAGTTGACCGTTGCATCCAACAATGCGGGTGTTGATGGGTTTGGTCTTGGCGTGCTGCTGGCCACGCGCCAAGTGAAGAAAATGATCTCGTCCTATGTGGGGGAAAACGCCGAATTTATGCGGCAGTATTTGTCGGGCGAGTTGGAATTGGAATTCAACCCCCAAGGCACGCTGGCCGAACGTCTGCGCGCGGGCGGGGCGGGGATACCTGGGTTTTACACCAAAACAGGGGTTGGCACGGTGATTGCCGAAGGTAAGCCCGTGATGAATTTCGATGGGCAAGATTATATCCTTGAACGCGGCATCGTCGCTGATCTTTCGATTGTAAAGGCGTGGAAGGCCGACCCTTCGGGCAACCTTGTGTTTCGCAAAACCGCGCGCAATTTCAACCCGCCTGCGGCCACTGCGGGCCGCGTTTGCATCGCCGAGGTTGAGGAAATTGTCCCCCTGGGCAGCCTTGACCCTGATTCCATCCACCTGCCCGGCATTTATGTGCACCGCATCATTCAGGGCCAGCACGAAAAACGTATTGAACAGCGCACCACGCGCAAGCGGGAGGTTTAATCATGTGGGATCGTAACCAAATGGCCGCCCGCGCGGCGCAAGAGCTGCAAGATGGCTGGTATGTGAACCTTGGCATTGGGATTCCAACGCTTGTGTCCAACTATATCCCCAAAGGGATTGAAGTGACGCTGCAATCGGAAAACGGGATGCTGGGCATGGGGCCTTTCCCGTTTGAGGGCGAGGAAGACGCCGATCTGATCAACGCGGGCAAGCAGACCATCACTGAATTGCCGCAGACGGCCTATTTTGATTCTGCGCAGTCCTTTGCCATGATCCGTGGCGGCAAGATTGCCATGGCGATTTTGGGCGCTATGGAAGTGGCCGAAAACGGCGATTTGGCGAATTGGATGATACCCGGCAAGCTGGTGAAGGGTATGGGCGGGGCGATGGATTTGGTCGCAGGTGTGGGCCGCGTTGTGGTGGTGATGGATCACACATCCAAAACGGGAGAAAGCAAAGTGCTGAAATCCTGCACCCTGCCGCTGACAGGGCGCGGGGTGGTCAACCGTATCATCACAAATCTGGGTGTTCTGGATGTGGTCAAGGGCGGGCTGAAGATTGTCGAATGTGCAGAAGGCGTCAGCGAGGCAGACCTGCGCGCCGCGACAGAAGCCACGATTGTAGGATAACCTCGTCAACATAGCGCGGGTGCATCGCTGGCCTGCGCCCTTTCTTATCGGGAAAGGGCGCAGGCATTTGCGTTATTGCACCAATTGCTCGGCAAAAAACGCCTCTGGCCCGTCTACTTCGGCCAAAGTCTTGCCCTTAATCTGCCAAAACCGCGTGCCGACAGCGCGGATGAAATGGCGGTCGTGGCTGACCAAAAGACAGGTTGCCGCGACGTCGCACAACTCCGCTTGCAGGGATTCTTGACCTTCGATGTCTTAATGGTTGGTCGGCTCGTCCAAAACATAGAAATTCGGGCGGGCAAGGCGCAACAGCAACATCGCAAGGCGCGCCTTTTGCCCGCCCGACAGCGCGGCAATGCGGCGGCCCTGCCAATCGGCGCGCATCCCTGCGCTGGCAAGCAAGCTGCGCGCGGTGCTATCGGCTTCGGTTAATTTAGTCACCAGATCAAAGGGCGTGGCGGTATCGGGCAACTGGCTAAGATGTTGATCGCTATAGCCCAAGGCCAAACTGGGAACGGCCTTGATCGCGCCATCCCCGCCCAAAGCCGCCTGTTCAATTGCCGCCAAAACCGCGCGGATCATTTGGGTTTTGCCCGCACCATTGCTGCCCAGCAGCACTACGCGGTCGCCTTTTTCGATCCATTTCTGGCCAGTGTTCAGCAGTGCCCGCCCATCTGGCGCGGTGATCTGCGCCCCATTCAGCGCCAGAAGCGCCTTGGCGTGCGTTCCCGAATTTGCCAGTTTAATCGCCCCCGCGCTGCGTTCCAAATGCGCAGGGCGCGCGGCGGTTTCGATTTTATCGGCCCTTTCGGTGAGCTGTTTGGTTTTCGTAACAAGCAGATCCGACCCTGAATTGATGCCAATATTCTTCAGCTTGGCCGCCTGTTTGCGCAATTGCTCGGCGCGGGCCATGTCGTTTTCAAAACGGCGGCCGTCGGCCAAATCGGATTTATCCAGTTCGGCGCGCGCATGAGAATAGGGCAGGGGGTAGGTGCGGCTGGCGCTGTCGCGCAAAAACAGGGTTGAGGTGGTGACGGCGTCCAGAAAAGCGCGGTCATGGCTGGTCACAATTACCCCCACATCGCGCGCCAGCCCTGCCATCCAACGCTGCAACTGGCCAATGCGTGACAGGTCAAGATGGTTTGTCGGCTCGTCCAGCAAATATAGATCAGGTTCGGTCACCGCCGCGCGGGCCAAAAGGGCGGTGCGTTGCCAACCGCCAGACAGCGCGGCAAGGGGCGTGCCGCGAATGGCATCCGGAACGGCCAAATCATCCAGCACCACGTCCACGCGCCAGCCTTCGTAATCGGCAACCTCGTCTGGCAGGGCGGCAAGAACGGCGGCGCGCAGGGCAAGGGGCAGCAGGGCAGGCGGCACATCTTGTGCGACGGCGGCGGATTTCAGCCCGCGCGCGCGGGT
>CAMAWZ010000286.1 GCA_945861995.1 Pseudorhodobacter antarcticus | reverse complement strand
GCCAGCGCGCCGACCAGTGCTGCGCCGCCCACTTGAACGCCTGTGCCAACCAGTTTGCGCGCATTGCCCGACAGCAAAACGCCCAGCAAACCGCCCGCAATCGCGCCTTTGGTCAGGGTGGATTGATTGTTCCAAGCGCCCTTGGCTTGGGATGCGAGACCACCAAGCCCGCCCGAAAGACCGCCCGAAAGACCACCAGCGCCACCGCTGCCGCCACCTTTCGTCATGTCTTGGACACCTGCCAGCAGGGAATCGAACAAAGATTTGGCCATTGGGAACGCCTTTCGCGATTGAATTTACCCGCAGATAGGATCGCGCGTGGCCACTTTCAAGCGGGGGGCGGCGCGCGCTGTGGTGGGGGGAAGTTAATTGCACTTTGGCACGTTGGCACAAGCTGCGCGCAAACGCTGCGCCATGGTCAACAAAGTAAGGGATACACGATGAACAAGGCAATTACCCAAGGGCTTGTGCTGATGCCGCCAGCGTTTTCGGCAGGGCTGAACCTGTGGTCGCGCGAGGCTGGGCGCGCGGGGCAAGGCAGTTATTTGGGGCAGGCCAATGCTGCCTTTGTGCCAAATGATCAAGATTTTGCAGGGTGCCTTGAAGTGCAGAAAACCTCGTCCGTGCAAAAGCTGCGCTGTTTTCAGCAGATCCCGTTTCAACCTGGCCTTTACTTGCGCGTCACGGCGCGGGTGAAAGCGATCAGCGGCGCATTGCCGTCGGTGCGCATTGCGGGCTTTGCGGCAAACAGCGGCGGGGTCAATGTATCGAGCGCCGTGCAGGTTGGGCCATCGGTGGCGCTGACCACCTACGGCGAGGTGCGCACGATCAGCGCGATCATTGGGTCGGGCAATCGTCAAGGGGTGGATATGGTCTGGGGCATTGCCCCCGCCTATGGCCATTTGGGGTTGGATCTGACGGGCGCATCGGGCGGCGTGGTGCGCATTGATGATATCACCATCGAAGATGTGACCGCCGTGTTCCACGCCGATATGTTCGACTGGGTTGATGTGCGCGATTATGGCGCGGTGGGTGACGGGGTGACCAATGACGTCGCCGCATTCGAGGCCGCCGATACGGCGGCGGCGGGTAAAACGGTTGTCGTCTCGCCGGGGACATATTTTTTGGGCAGTCATATGACCTTTGACAACCCTGTCAGCTTTCAGGGCAGCGTGATTATGCCAGCAAATCAGCGCCTTGCCTGCACACGCGATTACAATCTGGAAACCTATTCGGCGGCCTTTGGCGGCGAGCAAGAGGGCTTTCGCCGTGCGTTGCAGGCGCTGTTTTTCTTTACCGATCATGTCGAATTGGATCTGAAGGGGCGGCGCGTCGAGTTGACCGCGCCCATTGATATTGCAGCCCTGACGGGGCTGTCCACGTTCGAGCAGCGCCGTGTTATCAGCAATGGGCAGATCATTGCGGCCGCAGACCCCGCGTGGAATACGGTAAGCGTCACTTCGGTTGCCACGTTTAACGCTGCCCAGCCGCTGCAACTGTCTGGCGTGGTCAATATCGCCGCCGTGCCCGTGGGCGCGCGCATTTCTGGCACGGGCGTTTGGCGCGAGGTTTATGTCACCTCGAAAAACATCGCCGCTGGCACGATAGAGCTGTCTCGCCCCCTGTTTCAAACGGGCACGCGCACGCTGACGTTTTCGCGCTTTCAATATATGCTGGATTTTTCGGGCTTTGCCAAAAATTCGAAATTCGAGCTGAACAATGTTGAATTTCTGTGCGCCGCTGTGGCCAGTTGCATTAACTTGGCCATTGAGGGATCGGTATTCCGCCTGACCAATTGCACGATCAACCGCCCCAATGATAAGGGCATCACGTCGATTGGGCGGGCGTGCCAAGACTTGCACATCGATAACTGCCAGTTCTTTTCCAAAGAAATGGACGAACGCTGGCAAGATCGCACCACTTGGGTGTTTAACGCCAACGCCAATGATGTGAAAATCCGCAACAACCGTGTCTCGCGCTTTCGGGGGTTTGGGGTGTTCGCGGGGGCGGGCGGCGTCTTCATTGGCAACCATTTCTTTGGCGGTGACGGGGAAACCAACGGCATTCGCGGCCCTGGTTTGGTGTTTACCCTGCCCAATTCCAAAAGCTTTTTGACGGGTAACTACATCGACAACTGCTTTATCGAATTGACCAACGAGCATGACCAAGCCCCCGCGTTTTCATCCGAATTCACCTTTGGCGGGCTGACGATTTCCAACAATGTCTTCACGGCGGCATCGGTGGCCCCCTCGATGCGGTTTATCGTGATTACACCGCGCGGGGCGGGGCATTCGATTGCGGGCATGGTGGTGGCGGGCAATGTGTTTCGCACGCTGGAAGGCGCCATTGACAGGGTCGAGGCGGTGAATACCAGTTTTGCCAGCTTTGCCGTGGGCAGTTACCGCAATGTTGTGTTCGAGGGGAACGCCTTTAACGGGGTCAATCAAGTCACCACAAGCCCGCTGATTATCGAGCACAACCAAGGGACAGAGGCGGCGACTTGGGTGGTGAATGGCACGGGCTTTTTGCCCTTTGAGGGGCGCGCGCGCAATGTCACGGCGCTGGTCGCCGAAGGGGCTATCACCAATTCATCGGGTGCCGCGCAATACGTGATGCCCTATGTCTTGGTGGAACAGGGCGGGGACGGCCAGCAGGCGCATTTGAAATGGCCATCGGCCGTCAAAGGGCGGATGCAGGTGACCATCCGCTGCGATAACCCGCTGTAAGGCGCGCGTAACGCTTGACAGCGGCCCACTCGCGGATGCTCAGTTGCATTCAAAGGTGGGCCAATGTCATGCCAAAATCTCCATTCACGCCGAAACTGATCTCGCACCTTGCCGAAGGGTATCGGCTGGATGATCTGCGCGCGGATGCGCTGGCGGGGCTGACGGTGGCGATTGTGGCGCTGCCCCTATCGATGGCGATTGCCATTGCCAGCGGGGTTGGGCCAGAGCGCGGGTTATATACGGCGATTATCGGGGGATTTTTGGTCTCGCTTTTGGGAGGGTCACGCTATCAAATTGGCGGGCCTGCGGGGGCGTTTATTGTGCTTATCGCGGCTTGTGTGGGCCAAATTGGGCTGGATGGGCTGATCCTGGCCACGATGCTGTCAGGCGTTTTTCTGGTGGTTTTGGGGGT
>CAMAWZ010000285.1 GCA_945861995.1 Pseudorhodobacter antarcticus | reverse complement strand
TGCGTTCTTTGAATTGGGCACTGTCGACTGTGGTCAGCTTGGCCTCAATCCCAAGACGTTTCAGCGCTTCGATATAGATATTGGCGGCGGCGATAATGTCATCCTGGCCATTGGTTAGCAGAATTTCAAAGGTGAACGGCGCGCCACTTGCATCCTTTAGAGCGCCGTCTTGCACGCTCCAACCCGCTTCTTCCAGTAGCGTGGTCGCAGTGCGCAACCCTGTCCGGTTGGCTTCGGTGCCATCTGTTTTTGGCAAGGTATAGCCGCGCACAGTGCCAGACAGCAGATCATCGATATAGGGTTTCAGCAATGCGGCCACAGGGTCTGGGGCAGGGGCCGCCATATCCGAGGCAAGTTCCGAGTTTGAGAAATACGATTGAATGCGCGGATAGGCCCCGCCGTTTAAGGTCTGGTTGACCAGTTCAAAGTTAAACGCCTGAATCATTGCCTCGCGCACGCGCCAATCGGCAAAGATGGGGCGGCGGGTGTTCATCACAAATCCTTCAATCCCCGATGGGCGGGAATGGGGAATTTCAGATTTTACGACATCGCCCGATTGCACGGCAGGGAAGTCATAATTGGCCGCCCATTTGGCGGGGTTGGTTTCGCGGTAGGTGGAAATTTCGCCCGCCTTAAACGCTTCGAACACCACGCCACCATCGCCGAAATATTCATAGCGGATTTCGTCAAAATTGTGCTGGCCGCGGTAAAAGGGCACATCTTTGCCCCACCAGTTTGGATTTTTCTTGAAAGATATGAATTTGCCCGGCTCGAAGGCATCTACCACATAGGGGCCCGATCCGATGGGGGCTTCTAAGGTGCTGGCGGTGAAATCCTTGCCGTCCCACTGCGCCTTTTTCAAAATCGGGCGCAGGCCCAGCAAAAGCGGCATTTCGCGGTCAGCCTCGGTGAAGGTAAACTTTACCCCCCGATCGCCAACTTTTTCCGCTGTGGCGATTTTCTTCCACGCGGTTGCATAGCGCGGGTTACCCTCGACCCCCAGCTTTTCAAATGACCACAAAACATCTTCTGGGGTTACTGGACTGCCGTCCGAGAACGCGGCCCCCTCGCGCAGGGTAAAGGCGACATAACTGCGCGCCTCGTCCGTCTCGATCCCTTCGGCAAGCGTGCCGTACAGGGTGAACGGTTCGTCATAGCTGCGCCCCATCAGCGTTTCCACTGTCAGCAGCGACACGCCCGCAGGGGCCGAGCCTTTGACAATAAAGGGATTAAGCGAATCAAACCCGCCCGATTCGCCAAAAACGATTCGCCCGCCCTTGGGCGCATCGGGGTTCACTTGGGGCAGGGACACAAAATCTGGGGGCAAAGCAGGCGCGCCATACATGGCGATTCCATGCGCTGGCGACGGATTCTCTTGCGCATGGGCAGCGATTCCCGCCAAAGACAGGGCAAAAATGACCCCTACCCGCCGCATTATGTGTGGAATTTGTTTCAGTTTCATGGCTAAACCCTTCGTGATTTGTTCAATTTTTTATGGCCTTTTGTGACAGCCTAAGCGCTTGGCGGAGAAAACTCAAACTTTTAACTTGGCCACGGCGTAGGTTAGGGGTATAACATCTTCACTGCTCGATAGGTTTCTTGCCTGTATGAAACCTGCCTCAATGACTTGCGCCCGCTTTGCCTTTGGCCAGCGGGCGTTTTTTTTATGTTGATCCCATGTCACCGCGTGCTTTGCAGCCGCAGCAATTGCGCGCTATGCTGGCCATGACCATAGGGGGCGCAGATGTTAAAGGGCAAATTGGCGGTGATTACGGGCAGCACGTCTGGCATTGGGCTGGGCATTGCCGAGGAATTGGCGCGCGCGGGCGCTGATGTAGTGCTGAACAGTTTTACCAATAGCGAGGCCGATCATGCGCTGGCGGGCGATATTGCGGCGCGCTTTGGCGTGAACGCCCGCTATATCGCCGCAGATATGTCCAAAGGCGCTGATTGCCGCGCGCTAATTGTTGCGGCGGGGCGGTGCGATATTTTGGTCAACAATGCTGGCATCCAATTTGTCGCCCCAATTGATGAATTTCCCGCCGAGAAATGGGATCAGATCATCGCAATCAATCTGTCATCTGCCTTTCACACCACTGCTGCGGCCTTGCCCATGATGCGGGCGGCGGGTTGGGGGCGAGTGATCAACATCGCCTCTGCGCATGGGCTGACGGCCTCGCCCTATAAATCGGCCTATATCGCGGCGAAACATGGGGTGGTGGGTCTGTCAAAAACCACAGCGCTGGAAACGGCGGGGCAGGGCATTACCTGCAATGCAATTTGCCCAGGTTATGTTTTGACCCCTTTGGTCGAGGCGCAGATCCCTGAACAGATGGCCGTGCATAACATGGGCCGCGACGAGGTGATTGCCAAAGTGATGCTTGCGCGCCAACCTAGCCGCGAATTTGCCACCACGGGCCAAATCGGCGGCACGGCGGTGTTTTTGTGCAGTGATCATGCCGCCCAGATTACAGGCACAACGATTTCCGTTGATGGCGGTTGGACGGCGCTTTAGCAGATATTGGGCTATAGCTGGGATTGGGTTTTGGCAGCGGGATAGACAAGCCCCGCAGATACAACCAGCTTAATCGCCTCATCCGCCTTCATGTCCAGCAAGATCACATCGCGCGCGGGCACGTAAATGAGCATACCCGATGTCATCGGCGTCAGCGCCACGAACACCGCCACCATCTGATCATCGGCGGGCAGTTTTGCGGCAATCTCGCCTTGCGGCGCGCTTGCGACAAGGCCAACCGCCCAAGCGCCCTGATGCGGAAAGCGCACAAGGCAGGTGCGGTCAAAATTCTTTTCCGCTTTGGTGAAAAAGGTTTCCGTCACTTGTTTAACGCCCGAATAGACCGAGCGGACGATGGGCAGGCGGTCAACCAAATCTTCGGCGCGGCGAATAATGCTGCGCCCGATCAGCCCGCGCGCCACCCAACCCACAGCGGCGGTGACAACCAAGAACACCAGTACCCCAACCCCGCGGACGGGAAATTGCGCATCTGGCCCGAACAGGCGGTTGACCAATTCTTCGGGCTGATAGGCGGCGGGGATCAGGGGCAAATTCCAGCCGTCAATCCAGCCAATAACCGCCCATACAACATAAATCGTCAGGCCCACGGGCACGACCACCACGAGCCCCG
>CAMAWZ010000284.1 GCA_945861995.1 Pseudorhodobacter antarcticus | reverse complement strand
GCCCTTCGATGACCGCGATCATGTCGGTCAGCCGCGTGGTCATTGTCACGAAATTGGCCAGCGCGACAGCGGTGATCATGCGCAGAATAATCGCAATTCCTGCAGGGTCGCGCAGCCACAAATGCCACGCAGCGACAATAGCCACAAAGGGCCACAGCATCCAAAGCGGGCGCAGCGAGGCGCGGGCAAATCCACCCCCGCCGCTGGCAATCAATCCCGCCGCCCCAATTGCGGCAAGGGCCAAATGCGCAGGCTCGCGCAGGGCAAACAGGGCGATTGTGGCCAGCGCTAGGGCCGCCAGTTTGCCCCCCGCAGGCAAGGTATGCGCCCAAATTCGGTTAGGATAGGTCAGTGTCAGCATCAACAGCGCCCCAGTCCTGCATGGCGGCGGTAAAGTCGGGCAGCACGGCAGCCGGCGGCCCATCGGCTTGCACGCGCCCGCCCTCGAGCCAGATCACCCGCGCCGCCCCCGCCACGCTGGCAGGATCGTGGCTGATGGTGATAATCTGTTGGGGCAGAGCGGCAAGACGGCGCGCAAAGCGGATTTGCGTGGGCAGATCCAGACCTGCAAAAGGTTCGTCCAGCAAAATGGTTTTAGGGGCCATGGCCAAGACCGACAGAAGGCACAGGTAATGGCGCTGCCCGCCCGAAAGGGTATGGGTTGGGGCGTCGGCCCAATGGGCGCGCCCTTCAGCGGCGAGCAGGGCCAGCGCAGCATCACGCGCGCGGCCCGCCGTTTGCCCCATTTGGCGCAGACCAAAAGCGATTTCTTCGGCCACTGTCGGAAACAAGATTTGCGCATCGGGGTTTTGAAACACAATCCCCACCGCCCCCAGCATCGCGCGCCGATCATCGGTGTTTTGACCATGCACCTGCACTGTGCCGCCGCCTGTGGGGATTAGCCCTGCGATCAGGCGCAAAAGCGTGGTCTTACCCGACCCGTTGCGCCCAATGATGCCGATGCGATTTTCGGTTAAATTCAGCGTAAGGGGCGCGATAATCTCGCGCCCTTGCAACGTGACGGACGCGGTGTGAAGGGCAATCATACCGGCCGCGCTATGATCAGCTGTTGCCCGCGCGGCAATTCAGTGGGGGTGAATTCGGCCCCGTAGCCAGAGGCGTGCAGCAGATATTCAACGTCCGACCGCAGCATATGATAGGGCGCGCGCGCGGCATGGGTGACCACGCCATCGGGCTGGCGAAAGGGTGTTAAATAACTCGCTTCTGGGGCCAAAAACACCGTCAGCATCAGTTTTTGCAGGTTAGGACAGGCGGCGCGCAGCGAGATCAGCGCGCGGCGCAGATGGTTCATCGGCAGATGCGTGAACACGGCAAAGGCTATGGCATGGGTGATGGTGCCTGGCACGCCAAGATAGGAAAACTCGGCGTCTTCAATCAGATGGTGGATTGGCAGGCGCGCCGGGTCTGCCAGTTCGCGGCCATGCCCTGCCCGCATCAAATCGCACGATAAATCGGTTGCCCAGTAATGCCCCGCGTCCAAATAGGGCACGACGCGGCAGCCAAGGCGCAAACTGCCTGCACCGATGTCCAGCAGGTGGTGATGCGGGTCTAGCCCCTGATCCAGCAAGATTTGCATTTGGATCAGGCCCGTCTCCTCCCACCGCCCGCCGACGATATCGCGGTGACGGCCCTGGGCAAGGGCATCCTTAAAAAAATCGGGCGCGTGATAGGGCGAGATATGCATGGCATCGCCTATAGCAGGGGATAGGGTTCTGAAAAAGGGGGGCGCGAAAAAGGGGGGCTGCGCGCCCCCCACTGGTCGCTGCGCTCCCGCCCCCCGCGGGATATTTGGGGAGTTAGGAAGGAGAAAATGAAAAACGCGCGCCCCTTGCGAGACGCGCGTTTGTTTCATGGCGCAGCGATTACGCGAGCGACGGATCAATCGCCTTGCACGCCTCGAGCAAGCCCTTCACCGCGTCGACCGATTTGGTGAACATCGCCTGTTCGTCGTCCGACAGTTTGATATTTACAATCCGCTCGATCCCGCCCGCGCCGATGATTGTGGGCACGCCCACATACATTCCCTTTAGGCCAAACTCGCCGTCGCAATAGGCGGCGCAGGGCAGAATGCGCTTTTGGTCTTTTAGGAAGGCTTCGGCCATTTCAATGGCGCTGGTGGCAGGTGCGTAGAACGCAGAACCGGTTTTCAGCAGGCCAACGATTTCAGCGCCGCCGTCGCGGGTGCGCTGCACGATCGCGTCTAGCTTTTCTTGGGTTGTCCAGCCCATTGCCACCAGATCGGGCAGCGGGATGCCGCCCACGGTGGAATAGCGCACCGATGGCACCATCGTATCGCCATGCCCGCCCAAAACAAAAGCCGTCACATCGCGCATCGAGACGCCGAATTCCACCGACAGGAAATGACGAAAGCGGGCGCTATCCAATACACCCGCCATGCCCACCACCATGTGATGCGGCAAGCCAGAAAATTCACGCAGCGCCCAGACCATAGCATCCAGCGGGTTGGTGATGCAGATCACAAAAGCGTTGGGCGCGTGCGCCTTGATGCCTTCGCCAACGGACTTCATCACTTTGAGGTTGATACCCAGCAGGTCATCGCGCGACATGCCTGGCTTGCGCGGCACGCCAGCGGTGACGATGCACACATCTGCGCCTGCGATTTCGGCGTAGGAATTCGCGCCCTTCATCACGGCGTCAAACCCTTCGGAGGGGCCCGACTGCGCGATATCCAGCGCTTTGCCTTGTGGGGTGCCTTCGGCGATGTCGAACAAGATGACATCACCAAGTTCTTTGATTGCGGCCAGATGGGCCAGCGTACCGCCGATTTGACCTGCGCCGATCAGCGCGATTTTGGGCCGTGCCATAGAGAATCCCCCAAGGTTAACGTGAATGTCGCGCAACTCCTAAGCGCAAATTACCCCCGCGCGCAAGGGCAGCGTTTGGCGCATTTTACGCTTTGGCTGGCAGCGGGCGGATGTTTGCGTTAACGATCTGGAAAAGTGAAAGGGCGGCGGATGGACAGCGCGTTTTTCTGGGCGATGGCGGGGCTTGCGGCGGCTTTGGTTGGCGCCGGTAAGGGCGGCCTGCCAGTGGTGGGAATGCTGGGTGTGCCCGTGCTTTCGCTGGCTATTTCGCCGATTACGGCGGCGGGGCTGCTTTTGCCCGTTTATGTGCT
>CAMAWZ010000283.1 GCA_945861995.1 Pseudorhodobacter antarcticus | reverse complement strand
GCGAGCCCGTTTTGATCTGCCCGCAATTGGTGGCCACGGCCAAATCGGCGATGGTCGCATCTTCCGTCTCACCCGAGCGGTGCGACATCACATTGGTATAGCGGGCGCGGTGCGCCATCGACACGGCTTCCAGCGTTTCGGTCAATGTGCCAATTTGGTTGACCTTGACCAGCATCGAATTGGCGCAGCCCTTGGCGATACCTTCCGCCAGTCGGCGCGGGTTGGTCACGAACAGATCATCGCCCACCAATTGCACCTTGTTGCCCAAGGTTTCGGTCAGCAGCTTCCAGCCTGCCCAGTCATCTTCGCTGCAGCCGTCTTCGATGGAAATGATCGGGTAATCGTTCGCCAGCCCCGCCAGAAAGGCGACATTTTCTTCAATAGACAGGGATTTTCCCTCGCCCTTCATCTCGTACTTGCCGCCTTTGAAATATTCGGTGGCGGCACAGTCCAGTGCAAGATAGATGTCCTCACCCGGCTTGTACCCTGCCTTTTCGATAGATTTCAAAATGAAATCAAGCGCATCGCGGGCAGAGTTCAGGTTAGGCGCAAAGCCGCCCTCGTCGCCAATACCCGTGTTGTGGCCAGCCGCTTGCAGTTCTTTCTTTAGGGTGTGGAACACTTCGGATCCCATGCGGATCGCTTCGCGGATATTGTCCGCACCCACGGGCATGATCATGAATTCCTGAATATCAATCGGGTTATCGGCATGTTCGCCCCCGTTGATGATGTTCATCATCGGCACGGGCAGAACATGGGCCGATGTGCCGCCGATATAGCGATACAGCGGCTGGCCCGTGTATTCGGCAGCGGCCTTGGCCACGGCCATCGAGATGCCCAAGATTGCATTGGCACCAAAGCGCGATTTGTTGGCCGTGCCGTCCAGCTCGATCATGGTGCGGTCAATGCCAACCTGTTCGGTCGCATCAAAGCCTACAATCGCTTCGGCCAGCTCGCCGTTGACAGCGGCTACCGCCTCTAGAACGCCCTTACCCTTATAGCGTTTTGGATCATTATCGCGGCGCTCGTTCGCCTCGTGTGCGCCAGTGGACGCGCCCGAAGGCACTGCCGCGCGGCCAAAAGCGCCGCTTTCCAGCAAAACATCTACTTCAACAGTGGGGTTGCCACGGCTGTCCAAAATCTCGCGGGCGTGGATATCAATGATCGTGCTCATGCGCGGCTCCGATGAATGGGGGTGCTCTCGCGCGCCTGATAGCGCAAGGTTTGCTGCTTGGGAAGTGTTACTGCACGCGCGTTTTCGCGCGCTGGCGCATAAAGGCATAAAGACCAGAGCCGACAATGATCACAGCCCCAATTAAGGTGTATTGATCGGGAACCTCGGCGAAAACCACCAGCCCGATCGTCATGGCAAACACCAGCCGCACATAGCGGAACGGGGCCACGATACTTACCTCTCCCGTACGCGCTGCAGTTGTTATGGCAAGATAGCCCACCGTGCCAAAAATCACGCCGCCCAGCAGCCATAATGCATCTTGGCTTGGGATCGCGGCCACGCCGCCGCGCAGCATCATCAGCGCACCCAAAAGCGCAACCGCAATCAACCCCCATGCCGATACCTCCGCATTGCCAAGCCGTGCGGGAATTTTGCGCGACACCAAATCGCGCCCGCCCATGCCCAAAACCCCCAGAACCAGCCACAGGGCAGTGGGGTCAAACCCCTCCATCCCTGGGCGGATCACCAGCAAAACCCCGCAAAAGCCAACCACAATCGCCGTCCAGCGCCGCCACCCAACTGATTCGCCTAAAAAGAGTGCAGCGCCCATAGTAACAACCAGAGGCATAGCCTGCATGACTGCTAAAACCAGTGCCAAGGGCAGGGCCGCAAGCGCAATGATAAAGCCCAGCGTGCCGACCATCTCGCCAAAATTTCGTGCTAAAACAGCGGGATGCAGAGCGTCGCGGGTAAAAATCGCCTCGCCGCGCCGCCATGCCAGAAGAAAAAACAACGGCGCACCGCAAGCGCCAAGAATAAACACGATCTGCCCAGAGGGCAGGCTTACGGCAGCCAATTTGATGAACATATCTTCAACGGCAAACAGTGCCATCGCCGCAATCATCAATAAACTGCCCTTCAAATTGTCGTTCATGGTTCCCAAAATTCTAGGCGCACCGCCCAATCGCTATTTCTGCGCAAGTTTTCGGCATAGCGCAAATGACAAAGAGAGAACAGTCGCTGCGAAAAAGAATAGGTGATTCGATCAAATTCAAACAGCAGGGACGGGGGCAGAGATGGGGGCAGTTCAGGGAAAATCTTAAACACATCGCCTAGATGCGCGAATTTGTTGCAAGATTTGCCGTTACGGAAAGTTGCCTTAGGCGGGGTGCAGAAACAACTGGCGGCAGATCACCCACAGCGGGAAAAGGCTTGCCGCGCAGTCAAGCCCAAAATGAATGTTTGCGCATAAATAAATCGTTTGATGCCCCCCGCGATTTACCCCATGTAGAGGGCTAACCGCACACAAACACTAAATCTGGGGCATGTGGGTCAGAAACGCGATATGGTGAACGCGCCCAAACGCGGGCCGTACCGCTCGGGTTGTCCAGATGCTGCAAGGGCGAAAAGATTGGCGGCAAGCCGCCTGCGAAACAAAGCCAGAATTGGCACCAGTAAAGGACCGGGCAATGAAAATAGAACGTAACTTCACCACCGAGGATAGCGGCGCTTATGGGGCTATGGCCTTTACCACCATTGTCTCGGAAATTCGCAACCCAGATGGGTCTGTCGTGTTCCGCAACGACGCCGTCGAAGTGCCAAGTGGTTGGAGCCAAGTCGCGGGCGATGTTCTGGCCCAAAAATATTTTCGCAGGGCAGGGGTGCCCGTTGCGTTAAAGAAGGTCAAGGAAAAGGGCGTGCCTGAATTTTTGTGGCGGTCGGTTCCCGATACGGCCGCGCTGAAATCACTGCCACCCGAAGACCACTTTGGCGGAGAGACCAGCGCAAAACAAGTGTTTGATCGCTTGGCCGGCGCATGGGCCTATTGGGGCTGGAAGGGCGGCTATTTCACAACCGAATCTGATGCCCGCGCCTATTTTGACGAGATGCGCTTTATGCTAGCCAATCAAATGGCCGCGCCCAATTCGCCGCAATGGTTCAATACGGGCCTGCACTGGGCATATGGCATCGATGGCCCAAGCCAGGGCCACTATTATGTGGATCATGAAACGGGCGTTCTGACCAA
>CAMAWZ010000282.1 GCA_945861995.1 Pseudorhodobacter antarcticus | reverse complement strand
GACGCAGGCGGGCGCATTGGCCGTAGCTTTGCGCCCGAACGCCAGCAAGAAAACACCAGCTTATTCAATGCGTTATCTCTGCATATTGAAGCAAAATCCAAAGCCGTTCCTGTGGTGCTGGCGGCATGGTCTGACGGCGCACGCGAGCGGCTTAGCGGCCTGTTGTCCGAACAGGGGCTAGCTGGACGAAACATCGCCAGCCTGCGCGATGTCCCCTTGGGTCAGGGTGGGCTCTACTTTGTCATTTGGCCGCTAGAAGCAGGCTTTGAATCGGAAAAGTTACTTGTCATTTCCGAACAAGACATTCTGGGCGACCGCATTTCAGGCAAGCCCAAACGCAAGCGCAAAGCCGATAATTTTCTGCGCGAAGTGGACAGCCTTTCTGTGGGCGATTTGGTGGTGCATGTCGAACATGGGGTTGGCCGCTATCTGGGGCTAGAGGTGATCACAGCCCTTGGCGCGCCTCATGCCTGCGTGGCCCTGGAATATGCCGAGAATTCTAAACTGTATTTGCCTGTTGAAAACATTGAACTTTTATCCCGCTATGGCCATGAAGAGGGGCTGCTTGACCGCTTGGGCGGGGGGGCATGGCAGGCCAAGAAGGCCAAGCTGAAACAGCGTATCCGCGATATTGCCGACAAACTGATGCGCATTGCCGCCGAACGCGCCCTACGCCACGCCCCCATTCTAGAGACCCCACATTCTCTGTGGGAGGCGTTTGCAGCCCGCTTTCCCTATACCGAAACCGAAGACCAAGTGGCCGCCATTTCCGATGTGGTGGCCGATCTGGAAAAGGGCAGCCCGATGGACCGCTTGGTGGTGGGCGATGTTGGATTTGGTAAAACCGAAGTTGCCATGCGCGCGGCCTTTGTGGCGGCAATGGCAGGTATGCAAGTGGCGGTGGTCTGCCCGACCACGCTGCTGGCGCGGCAGCATTACCGCAGCTTTATCGAACGCTTTCGCGGCTTTCCGATGAACATCAAACCGCTGTCTCGGTTTGTCTCCGCTAAGGATGCGAACACGACCCGCGAGGGGCTTGCCGATGGCACAGTCGATATTGTGGTCGGCACCCATGCGCTGCTGGCCAAGGGGGTAAAGCTGAAGAACCTTGGCCTGTTAGTCATTGATGAAGAACAACATTTTGGCGTCTCGCACAAGGAGCGCCTCAAAGAAATGCGCAGCGAAATTCATGTGCTGACGCTGACTGCAACCCCCATTCCGCGCACCCTGCAACTGTCGCTGACAGGGGTGCGTGATCTATCCCTGATCACAACGCCGCCTGTCGACCGGCTTGCAATTCGGACATATGTCTCAGAGTTTGACAGCGTGACATTGCGCGAGGCATTGCTGCGCGAACGCCATCGCGGCGGGCAATCATTCTTTGTGGTGCCGCGCATTTCCGATTTGCACGAAGTGGAAGAATTTCTTACCCAAAACGTGCCCGAACTGCGATATGTAATCGCACATGGTCAGTTGGCCGCGGGTGATTTGGACGAACGAATGAACGACTTTTACGATGGTAAATATGATGTGCTGCTGGCCACATCCATTGTGGAAAGCGGCCTTGATATTCCCACCGCCAACACAATGATCGTCTACCGCGCCGATATGTTTGGCCTGAGCCAGTTGTATCAAATTCGCGGGCGGGTTGGGCGCGCCAAAGTGCGGGCCTATTGTTTCCTAACGACCAAGCCCCGCAGCCCGCTGACGCCGCAGGCCAATAAACGCCTGCGCCTGATGGCCAGTTTGGACAGTTTGGGCGCGGGGTTCAATCTGGCCAGCCATGATTTGGATCTGCGCGGCGCGGGCAACCTGCTGGGCGAAGAGCAGTCGGGCCATATCAAAGAGGTGGGGTATGAGCTGTACCAGCAGATGTTGGAAGACACGATTGCCAAGATCAAATCGGGCGAGATTGCGGGCCTAACGGCCGCCGATGACCAATGGTCGCCGCAGATCAATCTGGGCGTGCCTGTGATGATCCCTGAAACCTACATTCCTGATCTGGATATCCGTTTGGGCCTGTATCGTCGCCTGTCCAGTTTGGCAACCAAGGTGGAGCTTGAGGGTTTTGCTGCCGAACTTATCGACCGTTTTGGGCCGATCCCGAAAGAGGTAACTACCTTAATGCTGATCGTGCGGATCAAATCCATGTGCAAACGGGCAGGAATTTCGCGGATTGATGCGGGGGTCAAAGGCGCTACCGTGCAGTTTCACAACGATAAATTCGCCAA
This sequence comes from Pseudorhodobacter antarcticus, assembly GCA_945861995.1. GTDB lineage: Bacteria > Pseudomonadota > Alphaproteobacteria > Rhodobacterales > Rhodobacteraceae > Cypionkella > Cypionkella antarctica_B. The sequence goes on along the minus strand of CAMAWZ010000282.1, from coordinate 974 downwards.
TCCTGTGGGGTTGGTCGAATTTCTGCGCGCCCAAGGGTCAGGGGCCAAGGTGAATGGCAATAAGATCGTGCTGATGGGAGAGATGAAATCTGAATCGGACCGCATTAAAGGCGCGTTCAACATTGCCCGCGATTTGGCTGAAAAAATCGTGCGGCCAAAGGGTGCTATGTCCTAAGACCTGTTTGCTCTAACAGACCCAAGCGTTTGGCCTCATAGTAATAGCCCTTGGCATACCACATCACCGCCTTGCCCTCATCGCCGCCAGAAACCATCCACGCGCCTCTCAGATACCTCCCCGCAAACTCTAGGTTGGTTTCGGCGTTCAGCAGGCCCTCTGGCGCGCCTTTAGACCCCATGCCGCGCGCGGTTTGCGGCAGAATTTGCATCAGCCCGTAATAGGGGCCGTGGCGGGCTGTGGCACGGTAATCAGATTCGCGTTGGATCACGCGGTGCAGCAAAGATTCAGGAATATCGTGGATTTTGGCCCACTTGCGAATCAGGACGCGCATTTCGGGCGTCTCGCCGGGATGTAAATCGCTGGGGGAAGGCGCGCTTATGCGTTTTGCGCAGGCCGCAAGCGGTGCGAGCAGAAGAATGTTCAAGAAATTCCGTCTTGTTTGCATCATATTCCCCATTTTCTGTCGCTATAGTTGATTTTTGCAGGCGCGGAAAGGCGGGGATAACCAGACTGGGCACATTCCTGTTACATTAATCATGCAGGTTGAATTCAGGCTTGCAGCCGAAATCATGCAAGATATAGTGGTGCCAAGGGGATTTGCCCCCAAGGTTCGGTTGGGAGTTTGCGCTCGATGGACGGTGGTAGAGGATTTTCTGAATTCAGAACGGGATTTGTCCGTGATCCCGCCGCGTTGAAACAATTTCCCGCGCTGGTTTTGAATGCCGATTTTCGCCCGCTCAGTTATTATCCTTTGTCTTTATGGCCTTGGCAGGATGCGATCAAGGCGGCGGTGCTG
>CAMAWZ010000281.1 GCA_945861995.1 Pseudorhodobacter antarcticus | reverse complement strand
TGTTAACTTGACATGTTATATGTCACGAAAAGTGCTGCGTCAAGGAACTTAACAGAAAGTATGTCGCGTTATCTGGGGCGTTGCGAGTGCCAGAAAGTTTTGGCAATAGATGGGGGCCAAAAACACTGGGAACTCCAACCGATCAATTAGGTCAGAGAATATCGTGTCATTCGTGAAGAGGTTGTGCTGCACCGCTGGCGCCGCCGCTTTATTGACGGACAAGATAAGCATCATGAAATTGCGCTTCTGCGGTCTCTTGGAATCCCAGAAAAGGTCTGCCGATTAGTGGAATGCAGGCACGATCGCGGATTGCGATCATGTCCCGATAAAGAAGATGCTTGAACTTGCGTTGGGCCACTCCGACATCAAGGAAGACACCAAAAAAGTAGCTAGCTTGCGGACCTGACCCTGTTCATCCAGCCGAATGCCACGGAAGCCAGTTGTTCAATTAGGCGATATGGCGCCGAATGATCAGCCCATCGGCGAGCAAAGCTTACTTACTGCGCGGCGGGTATGCTAATTTGATTGATCAGAGGCACGCCACAACTTATCGAACCTGTGACAGCCGCAGTTGACTGCCGCTCAGGACTTCGACTTCCACACCGCGCGCACTTAGCCATAAGCACTTGTTGAATGACGAGGCCCAGCGCAAATTTGCGATTCTTAATCCAGCGTGATCCGCTTTAATCCGCTAGCATCCGCGCTCGAGAGGGGGAAGTAATGGGGAAAGTGATTTAAAATTTTCGTTTAAAAACATATACTTAATTTAATTAATTGGCGGAAGCGGTGGGATTCGAACCCACGGTAGGGTTCCCCCTACGCTCAGTTAGCAACCGAGTGCTTTCGGCCTCTCAGCCACGCTTCCGTTTGCATCCATTTAACGGGGCAGGGCAAAGGGGGCAAGAGGGAAAAGGCCGTTACGCATTAAACAGGAAATGCAGCACGTCCCCGTCTTTCACCTCATAGGTTTTCCCCTCAACCCGAAACTTGCCCGCCTCTTTCGCGCCCGTCTCGCCGTTGCCTGCAATGTAATCGTCATAGCCAATCGTTTCGGCGCGGATAAAGCCTTTTTCAAAATCGCCGTGGATCACGCCTGCGGCTTGCGGGGCCAAAGTCTTGGCGGGGATCGTCCATGCGCGGGCCTCTTTGGGACCGATGGTGAAATAGGTCTGCAAGCCCAGCAGCTTGTAACCTGCGCTGATCAGGCGGTCTAACCCTGCCTCTTCTAGGCCCATTTCTGACAGGAACATTTCTGCCTCGTCATTGGCCAGTTGGCTGATTTCTTCCTCGATTTTGGCGGAAATTACCACTGAAGCGGCGCCTTGTTTCGCTGCCATTTCAGCCACGCGGGCTGATTGCGAATTGCCATTTGCGGCGCAAGATTCCTCGACATAACAGACATATAGCACGGGTTTACTGGTGAGCAGTTGCAGCAGCCGCCAAGTGCGGCGGTCGTCCTCAACCACGACCACCGTGCGGGCAGGCTTTCCTTCATTCAGAACGGTCAAGGCCGCGCGCAGCAGGCGGTCTTGATCCAGCGTTTCCTGATCGCCGCCGCGCAGCTTTTTGCCCAAGGCGACAAGGCGCCGCTCAATTGATTCCATATCGGCCAACATCAGTTCGGTCTCAATGGTTTCGGCATCGGCCACGGGGTCAATGCGCCCTTCGACATGGGTAATGTCGCCATCTTCAAAACAGCGCAGCACATGGGCGATAGCGTCGCATTCGCGAATATTTGCAAGGAATTGGTTGCCCAGCCCCTCGCCCTTTGACGCGCCGCGCACCAGCCCTGCAATATCGACAAAGGTCATGCGGGTGGGGATGATTTGCTTGCTGGACGCAATCGCCGCCAGCTTTTCCAGGCGCGCATCGGGCACGGCAACTTCGCCCACGTTGGGTTCAATCGTGCAAAAGGGAAAGTTCGCAGCCTGCGCGGCGGCAGTGCGGGTAAGCGCGTTGAACAGGGTTGATTTGCCCACATTGGGCAAGCCCACGATACCCATCTTGAAACCCATCGCCGCGTCCTTTCGTTGTTTGCCCCTGCTTTAGTGCCAAGGCCGCGCAAGATCAATCGAAAGGCGTGAAAACTTATCCACAGCAAGTTTCATAAAACTGTCACAAAAATGAAATAAAGACGTCACGCAAGCGGCCTAAGCCCACGATTGAGCCAAAGGTTTGGCCCACACCCGTAATCAGGAGAGATCCATGAAACTGACCAAAATCACCGTTTCAACCTTGGCCATTTTGGCTGCTTCGGCAACCGTTTCGTTCGCACGTGACAACGTTCAAGTCGCTGGCTCGTCGACCGTTCTGCCTTATGCCACGATCGTAGCAGAAGCTTTTGGCGAGAACTTCTCGCAGTTCCCTACCCCGGTCGTTGAAGGTGGCGGTTCAGGTGCTGGCCGTGCGAAAATGTGTGAAGGCGTTGGCGAAAACACCATCGACATCGCAAACTCGTCCTCGCGCATCAGCCAAAAAGACATCGACACCTGCGCAGCAAATGGCGTGGCCGAGATCATGGAAGTGCGTTTTGGTTACGACGGCATCGTGTTTGCATCCGACGTGGCTGGCGCTGACTTTGCTTTGACCCCTTCGGACGTTTATGGCGCAGTCGCTGCCAAAGTTGCAAAAGACGGCGCTTTGGTTGACAACGCTGCTGCCCAGTGGGCCGAAGTGAACGGGGCTCTGCCAGCACAAGACATTCTGATGTTGGTTCCCGGCACCAAGCACGGCACCCGCGAAGTGTTCGACACCAAAGTGATCGTCGCTGGCTGCAAAGAAACTGGCGCGCATGATTTGTTCTTGGCAACCGCTGAAGGCAAAGACGACAAAGAAAAAGCAGGCAACGCTGACAAAGCTTGCATGGAGCTGCGCACCGATGGTCGTTCGGTTGACATCGACGGCGACTACACCGAAACGCTGGCACGTTTGGACGCTGACAAGAACGCTGTAGGCGTGTTCGGTCTGTCGTTCTACCAGAACAACACCGACAAGCTGAAAGTAGCAACGATGTCGGGCATTGTTCCTTCGACCGAGTCGATCGCTTCGGGCGAATACCCCGTGTCGCGTCCGCTGTATTTCTACGTCAAGAAAGCACATATCGGCGTGATCCCTGGCCTGCAGGAATACATCGACTTCTTCGTGTCCGATGACATGGCTGGCCCAGATGGCCCGCTGGCTGCTTACGGCTTGGTTTCCGACCCAGAACTGGCTGCGACCCAAGCGA
>CAMAWZ010000280.1 GCA_945861995.1 Pseudorhodobacter antarcticus | reverse complement strand
CGGGGGATCATAACGTGTCCAACGCGCTGTCCGCCGTGGCCGTGGCGCGGCATTTGGGGATGGGACTGGATGCGATCCGCACAGCGCTTGCAGGCTTTGGCGGCGTGAACCGCCGCTTTACCCGCGTGGGCGAAGTGGGCGGCGTGACGATTATAGATGATTACGGCCACCATCCTGTTGAAATTGCTGCCGGTTTGAGGGCAGCAAGGCAGGCGCTGGCGGGCACGGGCGGGCGCGTCATTGCCGTGCATCAACCCCACCGCTATACCCGCCTGCATTCGCTGTTTGAGGATTTTTGTACCTGCTTTAACGAGGCGGATAGTGTGGCCATTGCCGATATTTATGCCGCAGGCGAAGACCCAATTGCGGGGGCAGGGCGGGATGATCTGGTGGCAGGGCTGATTGCGCACGGGCATCGGGATGCCAGCGCGCTGCAAGGCGAGGGCGATCTTGCACGCCTGTTCCGCGAGAAGTCGCGGGCAGGGGATATGTTCGTGTGTTTGGGCGCGGGGAGCATTTCGGCTTGGGTCAACGGGTTGCCTGCCAAGCTGGGGTAGGGGAAAGCTGGTGCGCGGCTGCACGCATCCTACGCCTTAATCTACAGGGTTTTCGGCGTATTGCGGGCGTATGTTATCCGTATGTTTTGCGTATTGCATCTGTCCCTACAGGTGCCAGACGTAGGGTGCGTGATGTCACGCACCATTGTGGGCGGCGGGTTGGGGATTGAGCGTGGTGCGTGCAAGAACGCACTCTTGTCTCTTAGAAATCTGTCATGATGATGTAGGCAGGCGAGACCCCGGCGCACCCTTGGGACTTTGATCCCGTAGCGTAGCTTGGGGCTCGCCTGCTGACAGACTTTAAACCTGAACAGTTGCCAGAGGCGCCGCGGGGGCGGTTGACCTCGCAGATCAAGGACAGGCACCCATGACCTTGCCACAAAATTTCATCGGCGTCGATATCGCCAAGGATTGGATCGACGTTTTCTATCTGACCACCTCCAAGCACGAACGAATTCCCACGACAAAACAGGCGCTTGCGCGGTTTGCAAAGGCCGTTCGCGATGGGTTTGTCATCCTTGAAGCTTCGGGCGGCTATGAGCGCTGCGTGACCGCCGCGCTGGCACGCGCGGGCGTGCCTTATGCCCGTGTGAACCCGCGCCAAGCCCGCGAATTCGCCCGCGCCACGGGCAAACTGGCCAAGACCGACCGCGTCGACGCGCAGATCTTGGCCCTGATGGGGCGGGCTTTGACCCCAGCGCGCACGGTGCCAGATGACCCCGATACGGCCCGTTTGGCCGATCTGGTCGCGCGGCGCGGGGTTTTGGTGGGCCAGATCAGGGCCGAGAAGAACCGCCTGCAAACCACGCGAGACGATTGGATTTCCAAGGAAATTTCTATTATGATCCGTGTGTTAGAAGATCATCTGGCGGCGGTCGAGGCCCAAATCGAAACCCAGATCGCCACGCGCGAGGCTTTGGCGACCCAAAGCGCGCGCCTGTGTTCGGTGCCTGGCATTGGGCCTGCCATTTCGGCGGTGCTGATCGCTTGCCTGCCCGAACTTGGCCAGCTTGACGGCCGCAAAATCGCAGCCCTGGCGGGCCTTGCCCCCCATGCCGCCGATTCTGGCATCCATAGGGGCAAACGTCATATCTGGGGCGGACGAGAAACCGCCCGCCGCGCGCTGTATATCGCAGCCTTCATTGCCTCACGCTATGATCCTGCCATCAAGGCGTTCCGAAAGCGCCTGCAAGACGCGGGAAAACCCGTCAAAGTCGCCATCACCGCCTGCGCCAGAAAACTGCTGACAATTCTGAACGCGATGGAGAAGAAGGGGGAGAATTATGTGAAACAAGCGGGGTGAGAAAGACAGTTGCTACGCTGGCTGTCTGGCCAATTTGATACTTGGCCCGGAATCAAGACGCGCAGCGCCGCCGGGTTTGCCATTGGTTTCGCCATTGGTTCGAGAAACCAATGGCATGGCACTCCCTCCCCCCGGGAGGGCGCGCTTTGCCGTTTGTGTCTAGAACGGGCGGAGGGAGACCTGAACCATAAAGCGTGCAGAACGGGCGTAGGTGCGCCATCCCGAGGGAGTGCGCGGCCCTGTGGTGGGAGTGGGGCCGCGAGTTTAGGGGGGCACTCTTGCCCGCACTCCCATTCCCCATTATCAACCAGCCCATGACCATTATCCCCACCCCCCGCGGCGCGCTGACCCCAAATCGCCCCCTAGCAGACCTAACATGGCTGCGGGTGGGTGGGCCTGCTGATTTTCTGTTTCAGCCTGCTGACGCGGATGATCTGGCGGCGTTCCTTGCGGCTTTGCCGCCTGAAACGCCCGTCTTCCCCATGGGCGTGGGCAGCAACCTTATCGTGCGCGATGGCGGTATTCGCGGTGTGGTTATTCGTCTTGGGCGGGGGTTTAACGGCATTGATATTGACGGTGATATTGTTATCGCTGGGGCCGCCGCGCTGGACGCGCACACTGCAAAGCGCGCGGCTGAGGCGGGGTTGGATCTGACCTTTTTGCGCACAATACCGGGCAGCATTGGCGGGGCGGTTCGCATGAACGCGGGGTGTTATGGCAGTTATGTCGCCGATCATCTGATCGATATCCAGATCATCACCCGCGCAGGTGAAACGCTGACCGTGCCTGCCGCAGATTTGCACCTTGCCTATCGTAGCAGCCAGATTCCAAAGGGCGCAGTCATCACGCAGGCCCGCTTTCGCGCCGCCAAGGGTGATCCTGCCGCGCTTGACGCCAAGATGACTGACCAGATTGCCAAACGCGATGCGTCGCAGCCCACAAAAGACCGCAGCGCAGGGTCAACTTTTCGCAACCCTGTTGGACATTCCAGCACGGGCCGCGCCGATGACACGCATGAGATGAATGCGTGGAAGGTCATAGACGATGCAGGAATGCGCGGCGCAACCCTAGGCGGCGCGCAAATGTCGCCCATGCATTCTAACTTTATGATCAACACAGGCGGCGCATCTGCCACAGATTTGGAAGAATTAGGCGAGTTGGTGCGAAAAAAGGTTTTGCAAACCCAAGGTATCGCGTTAGAGTGGGAAATAATGCGGGTGGGTGACGCTGTGGCGAAACCTTAGTCAAATCCGGCCGCACAAAAACAATAATCACGCGCCCTAAGGTGCGGATGAGGCAGCAGAACTATGGCAGGTGGCCCGCACAAGGCAGCCTCCACAATTGCAGTATTGATGGGCGGCCCCTCGGCAGA
>CAMAWZ010000279.1 GCA_945861995.1 Pseudorhodobacter antarcticus | reverse complement strand
GCGGCAAAATCGGGCAGTTTGATTACGGCGCGCGACGGCGCGGATTTGGGGCGCGATGTGCTGGCGGTGCCGGGCCATCCGTTTGATGCGCGGGCGGCTGGCTGCAATATGCTGATCCGCGATGGGGCGGTTTTGGTGCGCAGCAGTGCGGATGTGATTGAGGCGCTGGGATTGCCAGCACTGGCACCGGCTGCGCCCAAACCTGAGCCCGAACTTGGGCCAAAGCCAGCGGTGACGGCAGATGCGGCCGTTGCCCCCGCCCCGCGCCCGCTGCGCGAGGCCCATGCGCTGCACGCACAGATCCTGTCGCGCCTTGGCCCCAGCCCTGTGGCCGAAGACCAATTGCTGCGCGATGTCGGCATTGCGGGGGCGCAGATTGGCCCTGCGCTGGTGGCGCTGGAATTGGACGGGCACATTCAGCGCCACGCGGGGGGGCTGATCTCGCGCCTGAATTAAAGGTGATTTCCCTGCGTCATTGACAAGCCCTAGGGTGGTGGTTGACAAGCGCGCCATCCGCGCCACATGGTGCATCGCGGCCAACAGCCCGTGAAGGCCGCCTTTCAAGTTAGGGAAAATATGCCCGTTGTCGTTGTAGAATCCCCAGCCAAAGCCAAGACAATCAACAAATATCTTGGCCCGACCTATACGGTTTTGGCCAGTTTTGGCCATGTGCGCGATCTGCCGCCCAAAGATGGATCGGTTGACACGGACAATGATTTTGAAATGCTGTGGGAAGTGGCGGCAGACAGCAAAAAGCACGTTCGCGCCATTGCCGAAGCGCTGAAAACCGACAACGAACTGATCCTTGCGACCGACCCTGACCGCGAAGGCGAAGCGATTTCGTGGCATTTGCAAGAGGCGCTGCAAAGCAGCCTGAAAAAGGGCAAAACCGTTAGCCGCGTGACGTTTAACGCCATCACCAAAGACGCGGTGACCGAGGCGATGAAGCACCCGCGCCAAGTGGATATGCCGCTGGTCGATGCCTATCTGGCGCGGCGCGCGCTGGATTATTTGGTGGGGTTTAACCTATCCCCCGTGCTGTGGCGCAAGCTGCCCGGATCGCGCAGCGCGGGGCGTGTGCAATCGGTTTGCTTGCGGCTGATTGTTGACCGCGAGATGGAGATCGAGGCGTTTCGCGCGCGGGAATTTTGGTCGATCACCGCGCTGCTGACCACGCCGCGCGGGCAATCGTTTAGTGCCAAATTGACCCATCTGGCGGGCAAAAAGCTGGATAAGTTTGACATCGCCACGGCAGCGGCTGCCGATTTGGCCGCAACGGCCGTGCGCAAGCGCGATTTGACGGTGCAGTCGGTTGAGGCAAAGCCAGCATCGCGCAACCCCTATCCGCCGTTCATGACATCGACCTTGCAGCAGGAAGCCAGCCGCAAATTTGGCATGGGGGCCAAGGCCTGTATGTCGGCAGCCCAGCGCCTGTATGAGGCGGGACATATCACCTATATGCGGACAGACGGCATCGATATGGCCCCCGAAGCGGTGGCGGCGGCGCGCGGCGCGATTAAAGCGCGGTTTGGCGCGCCTTATGTGCCCGATCAGCCGCGCCTTTATAAGAACAAGGCCAAGAATGCGCAGGAAGCGCATGAATGTATTCGCCCGACCGACATGAATATGGCCGAGGGGGACTTGGGTATTTCGGATGGCGATCAGCGCCGTCTGTATGATTTGATCTGGAAGCGCACGATTGCCAGCCAAATGGCAAGTGCGCGGATGGAACGCACGGCGGTGGATTTGGCCAGCGCGGACGGGGCCGTGGTGCTGCGCGCCAGCGGCCAAGTAGTGCTGTTTGACGGGTTCCTGAAGGTGTACGACGAAGGCCGCGATGACGAGGACGAAGATGACGCCCGCCTGCCGCAACTGATGGCTGGCGAGGCGGTGGCCAAGGAATCGGTCACCGAAGCGCAGCATTTCACCCAAGCACCGCCGCGCTATTCCGAGGCGACTTTGGTCAAACGGATGGAAGAGTTGGGCATTGGCCGCCCGTCAACCTATGCATCGGTACTGACGACCATTGTTGACCGCGAATATGTGAAAAAGGACAAAAACCGCCTGTTCCCCGAAGATAAGGGGCGGCTGGTGACGGCGTTTTTGACCAATTTTTTCCGCCGCTATGTGGAATATGATTTCACTGCCGATTTGGAAAGCCAGCTCGATGATGTCTCGGCTGGAACGCGCGATTATAAGGCGGTGCTTAAGCAGTTTTGGCGTGACTTTTCGGCCGCGATTGCCGAAACCGCCGATCTGCGTATTGGCGAAGTGCTGGATAAGATTGACGAGTTTCTAAGCCCGCATTTGTATCCGATGCGCGAAGACGGGTCCGATCCTCGCATTTGCAAAACCTGCGGCACGGGGCGGCTGCATTTGAAAACCTCGCGCACGGGGGGGGCGTTTATTGGCTGCGGGAACTATCCTGAATGCCGTTACACCCGCCCGATTTCGGGGGAAGAAGGCGCATCGGTGGATGGCCGCGTTTTGGGCGCAGACAGTGATGGCGCAGAGATTTCCCTGCGCGCGGGGCGCTTTGGCCCCTATGTGCAAAAGGGCGAAGCGACCACCGAGAACCCCAAACCGCCGCGCGCCAGCCTGCCCAAAACTTGGCCGCAAGAAAGCCTAACGCTGGAGCGCGCGATCACGCTGTTGACGCTGCCGCGATTGGTGGGGCAGCATCCTGATGATGGCGCGCCTGTCGAGGCGGCGATTGGCCGCTTTGGCCCCTATGTCAAACATGGCGCGCTGTACGCCAATTTGCCCGATGTGGAAGAAGTGTTCACCATTGGCATGAACCGCGCGGTTGAAGTGTTGGCGCAAAAGCTGGCAGGGCGGCGTGGCGGCGCGGCGACCCCGCCCCTGCGCGAGTTAGGCGAGCATCCTGCGGGCGGCTTTGTGCAGGTGATGGAGGGCAAATTTGGCCCCTATGTCAAATGGGCCAAGGTGAATGCAACCTTGCCAAAAGACGTCACGCCTGAGACGATTACCCTAGAGGCGGCGCTGGCGCTGATTGAAGAAAAGGCTGGCAAAAAGGGCGGCGGCAAGACGTCTGCTGCGAAAAAGCCCGCTGTGTCACAACCAGCAGTGAAAAAGCCTGATGTTAAAAAGCCCGCTGCGAAAAAGGCAGTGTCCAAGGCGGCGGCGAAACCTACCACAAAGACTGCTGCTGAACCTGCGGCGAAAAAACCCGCCGCAACCAAACCAGCCGCACCGAAACCAGCCGCGAAAAAGCCTGCGGCCAAAA
>CAMAWZ010000278.1 GCA_945861995.1 Pseudorhodobacter antarcticus | reverse complement strand
CAAGCGCGCGTTCCACCGCGCCCGCAATCACGCCCGCCAATGTTTGGCCCTGCGCGCGCGCGCTGTAGGTGAGTGCCATGCGGTGCACCAAAACGGGGTGGGCAAGGGCGGCGACATCGGCGACCGATGGCACAAGCCGCCCTTCCAACAAGGCGCGCGCGCGCACGGCCAGCATCAGCGCTTGGGCCGCGCGCGGGCCTGGCCCCCATGCCAGAACGGGGGCCAACTGCGCGCCCTCGGCTTCGGTCGGGCGGCAAGCGCGCACCAAATCCAAAATCGCATTCACCACGCCGTCGCCGACGGGCATACGGCGGATCAGGGCCTGAGCCTCGATCAATTCATCGGCGCTGAACACGCCGTGGGCGCGGCCCATATCGGCCCCCGTGGTCGCCAGCAAAATTGCGCGTTCTTCGTCGCGGGTTGGGTAGGCCACATCAATTTGCAACAGGAATCGGTCCAGCTGCGCTTCGGGCAGGGCATAGGTGCCTTCTTGTTCGATAGGGTTTTGGGTGGCCAAAACGTGGAACGGGCGGCCCAGCGCGCGCGCTTGGCCTGCGACTGTCACCTCGCGTTCCTGCATGGCTTGCAGCAGGGCGGATTGCGTGCGCGGGCTGGCGCGGTTAATCTCATCCGCCATCAGCAATTGGCAAAACACGGGGCCCTGAATAAAGCGAAACGCGCGCGCGCCATCTGCCGCGGTTTCCAGCACCTCGCTGCCGATGATATCGGCGGGCATCAGATCGGGGGTGAATTGAACGCGCTTGCCGTCGAGCCCCAGCACTGTGGCCAGTGTATCGACCAACATTGTTTTGCCCAAACCCGGCAGGCCCACCAGCAGCCCGTGCCCCCCGCACAAGATGGTGATCAACACTTGGGCGACAACTGCGTCTTGCCCAATGAACCTTTGGTTGATCGAGCCGCGCGCCGCGCCCAGCTTTTCGCCCAAAGTTTCGATTTGCGCCACCATTTGAGTGCCCTGTGCCATGTTGTCCCTCGTCACGCCGCTGATCTGACCCTATATGATCTAACTAAGCCGCCTGCCGCAAATGGCAAAACACCGCTTTGGACAAAAGATCGTGATGAAACAGCCTCCATCCTCTGCCCCCAGCCCCATTGGCCCCGCCTCGATGGGCGAGGTGGTGATGGCCGCGCGCAAAGGCCCGCCGCCTGTGCATCTGTGGCACCCGCCCTTTTGCGGCGATATTGACATGCGCATCGCCCGCGATGGCACGTGGTTTTACCAAGGCACGCCGATTGGCCGCGCGCCGCTGGTGCGGCTGTTTAGCCAAATTTTGCGGCGCGAGGGGGATGATTATTTTCTGGTCACCCCCGTGGAAAAGGTTGGGATAAAGGTAGATGACGCGCCGTTTTTGGCGGTGGATTTTACCGCCACGGGCAGCGGCGCGGGCCAAGTGCTGAAGTTTGTCACCAAAACCGAAGACGAGGTTACCGCCTGCGCCGAAAACCCCATTCGCGTGGTGCTGGATGCATCGGGCCAGCCTGCGCCCTATGTGCACATCCGCGCGGGGCTAGAGGCGCTGATTGACCGCAAGTCGTTCTACCGCCTTGTTGATCTGGCCGTGATCGCCCCGCATAAGGGGGCCGATTGGCTGGGGGTTTATTCCAATGGCGCATTCTTTCCGATGATCCTAGCGGCCGAGCTGGTCTGATGCCCAAGTTCGCTGCCAATCTGACCATGCTGTTCACCGAAGTGGCCATGCTAGACCGCCCCGCGCTGGCGCAGCAAGCAGGCTTTGACGGGGCCGAAGTGCTATTTCCCTATGACTATTCTATCGACGCTTGGCGGGGCGCTTTGGGCGATTTTCCGCTGCTGCTGGTCAACCCGCCGCCGGGTGACTGGGTGGCGGGGGATCGCGGCTTTGCCGCTGTGGCGGGGGCACAGGCGCAATTTCAAGACAGCTTCCGCCGCGCGGCGGATTATGCCCGCGCCCTTGGCGCAGCACGCGTGCATGTGATGGCAGGGGCCGCGTCTGGGCCGCAGGCCGAGGCGGTGTATCTGGAAAATCTGGCTTGGGCATCGGCGCAGGCCCCCGATTTGATGCTGGTGATTGAACCCTTGAACCCCGATGATATGCCCGCGTATTTTCTGAACGATTTTGACCACGCGGCGCGGATGATTGATGATTTGGGCGCAGCTAACGTGCGGCTGCATTTCGATTTGTGGCACGCTGCAAAAATCCACGGCAATGCGTGGGGCGTGTGGCAGCGCCATTCGGATATTGTCGGGCATATTCAAATTGCAGGCTTTCCCGCGCGGGCCGAGCCGGGCGGCGGCGGGTTTGATATGACCAAGTTGTGCGATGCGGTGGATGGTGGGGCGGCAGGTGGTTGGATTGCCGCCGAATACCGCCCCGCGCGCGCGACAGTGCATGGTCTTGGCTGGCTGGCGGCGCTAAAATCGCGCAATCAGTTGATCGGGGCCTAATGTGGCGCGGCAGGTGGCCGATTATCGCTTTGAATTGGCCGTAGGCGGAACTGTTGCAGGGGTGGACGAGGTGGGGCGTGGCCCGCTGGCTGGCCCTGTTTCGGCGGCGGCTGTTATCCTGAACCCTGCAAACATTCCCCAAGGTTTGGCTGATAGTAAAACCCTGTCTGCCGCGCGGCGGCAGGCGCTGTTTGGGGCCATTATGGACTGCGCGCAGGTGTCCGTTGCCCATGCCTCGGTGCAAGAGATTGACGAGATGAACATCCTACGCGCGAGTCATCTGGCGATGGTGCGGGCGCTTGCTGGCCTGCCCCGCGCGCCAGATCACGCGCTGATTGACGGCAATCTTATTCCCAAGGGGCTGACCCTGCCTGCGACGGCAATTGTGCAGGGTGATGCAAAATCGCTGTCGATCGCGGCGGCTTCCATCATTGCCAAAGTCACCCGCGACGCGCTGATGGTGGATTTGGCGCAACAGTTTCCCCATTATGGCTGGGATCAAAACGCAGGCTACCCCACGGCGGCGCATCTATCGGCGCTGCACATTCATGGCGTAACCCCTTGGCATAGGCGTTCGTTTAAACCTGTCCACAATATCTTGTATCAAGAACATTTTATAACCCGTTGATTCAATAAAGAATTTGACGAATGGGGATTTTGTGCCCATTCTGCCCCCAACAAGCCGCGCAAAGCGGCGGAGCAGAGGCAGATCATGGCGCGTAAACAAGTGACAGAGCAGGGGCAAACCCTGCCGCTGAATGAAATTCTTGACGGTGATTGTATCGAACGGATGAACGCCTTGCCG
>CAMAWZ010000277.1 GCA_945861995.1 Pseudorhodobacter antarcticus | reverse complement strand
GGCCTTTTGAACTTTGCCCGCACGGCGGTCACTGTCAATTCCACGGCCGCCCAACAGGCGCTGTGGCGCGGCCTGCCACTGAAATGCTTTGGCGCTGCTGTGTTTGCCAAACCTGAATTCGTATCAGATCTGCCGCTGCCGGAATTCTTCGCCAGCCCCCCGCGCCCCGATAGCCGCGCTTACCGCGATTACCGTCATTTCCTGTTGGAAACCAGCCAAGTGCAGGGCGGGTTTTATTCGGACACGGGCCGGCGCGCGGTGCTGCGCCAGATCGTGGATATGATGCTGCAAGCCGCCGATCCCTACGATGCGCTGGCTATGGGCCGCCCTGCCCCGCGCCTGCATCTTCGGATTGTCTCGTAAGGAAAAAAAGCCTCTCGCTTTTTTCCGCGTTCCTGTATATCTTTGCGAAAAACTTGAGGCAAATCCACCTAAAGTAGCCCGAGCAGTGACATCGTATCTATCAAGGGGGGCAACAGCCCTTGCCCTTGCTGCCGCAGTTGCGGGGCTTGCAGGGTGCGGCTTGCCGCGATCTGGCCCCAATAAATCGGAAATCTTCAAGGGCTCTGTGCTGCGCCAAGGAGATGCCTTTATCGTCACGGTCAACAGCCGCGTCACGCGCGCAACATCCGTCGTGCCATCGCTTGGCTTTGCCGCGTCATTCAAGAATGCGGGCATTTTGGGGTCTGACAGCATCTCGCCTGGTGACAAACTGGGCCTGACGGTGTTTGAAAACGTCAAAGATGATCCGCTGTTGGGCAATACGGGCCAGCGCGTTTCCCAATTGACCGAGATTGAAGTGGACGGGCAAGGCAATATTTTTGTGCCCTACGCGGGCAAGATAAAGGCTGCGGGCCAGTCGACGGACGGGTTGCGCAATATCCTGACCGAAAAGTTAGACGCCCAAACCCCCGATCCGCAGGTGGTTGTCCAGCGTCTTGCGGGCGATGGATCTACCGTCACGGTTTCGGGCTTTGCAGGTGCGCAAGGCGTTTTGCCGATTGAACGGCCCACGCGCACATTGCTGTCGATGCTGGCGCAGGCGGGCGGCGTTTCGATTGAACCTGAAACGGCCATCATTCGCGTCACGCGCGGTATGCAAACGGGGCGCGTTTGGCTGCTGGATCTGTATTCCAACCCCGAACTCGACATCGCGCTGCGCGCAGGTGATGAAATTACCGTCGAACGCGACACCCGCAAATTCACTGCATTAGGGGCCACGGGCAGCCAGCAATTGGTGAAATTTGAAACGCAAACCCTATCTGCGATCGAGGCGATTGCAACCGTGGGCGGCCTATCGTCCAGCAGCGCCGACCCAACGGGCGTGTTCGTGTTCCGCAACGAGCCGTCCGAAATCGCCAACACCGTGCTGGGGCGGGGCGATTTGCAGGGCGACCAACGCTTTGTCTATGTTCTGGACCTAACCCAGCCGACTGGCATGTTCGAGGCCCGCGATTTTCTGGTGCGCGATGGCGACACAGTTTACGTGACCGAGGCGCCGTTCACCCAGTGGACAAAAGTGCTCACCGCAATCACTGGCACCACATCGGCGGCCACGGCGCTGTCAACAGCGGCGGGCACGGCGCTGGGCAACGCCGCCGCCAACTGACCTTGGTGCGGGGCCAAATGCCAAATCAAAAAGCCGCAGCGCCAGGTCAGGTTCTGCGGCTTTTGTATTTTAACGCAGGGTTTTGGCGGCAAAGCCGCCTGCGCGCGATTGTGTTTGCGGCGGGCTATAATCTGGCCTTTGGGCCGACAGCCCGCCCCCGCGCAGGGGATGCGGTTGTCGTCTGGGGCAAATCCCCCACCGCCCATAGGGGCGAGGAGTTCGCCGCCCGCCACGGCCTGCCCGTCTGGCGCGTTGAGGATGCTTTTGTGCGATCCGTCAATTTGGGCCGCGCGGGCGATGCGCCCCTTGGCCTGCTGATTGACCCCATCGGCGTGCATTTTGACATCTCGCGCCCTTCGCGGCTGGAACAGATTTTGGCCAAAGACCCGCTAGATGATGCCCCGCTTTTGGCGCGCGCGCGGCAGGGTATCGCGCGGCTGCGTGCCTTGGATATTTCGAAATATAATATGCACGATCAAGGCCTTGCGCCGCCACAAGCGGGCTATGTTTTGGTGGTGGATCAAACGCGGGGAGATGCCTCAATTGCCCATAGCGGGGCAGATGCGGCGCGCTTTGCCGACATGCTGGAGGCGGCCCGCAACGAGCATCCCACCGCGCGCATTGTAATCAAAACCCATCCCGAAACCGCGCGCGGCTATCGGGCGGGGCATTTCGGCCCCAAGGATTGCGATAGCCGCACAGAAATTCTAGATGCCAATATCTCGCCATGGGCCGTGCTTGAAGGCGCGATTGCCGTTTATGTCGTAGCATCCCAAATGGGGCTGGAAGCGATTTTGGCAGGTCATCGCCCGCAGGTGTTTGGCGGGCCGTTCTATGCGGGCTGGGGGCTGAGTGATGATCGCATGGCCCTCCCGCGGCGGGCGCGCAAACTGACCCGCGCGCAGATGTTTGCCGCCAGCCATCTGATCGCGCCGCATTGGTTTAACCCGCACGCGGGCGCGCTGTGCAGCTTTGAAGAAATGCTCGATGTGCTGCAGGCCGCCTTGCGCGCGCGGCGCGAAGATGGCGCGGGATATATCGCAGCGGGTATGCGCGCGTGGAAACGCGGGCGGTTGCAGGCCATGTTCGGGGCAAATAAACCCCTGATATTTATGAAAAACACCCAAAAAGCGGCACGTCGTGCGCACAAGATGGGGCGTAAATTGATGGTCTGGGGTATGGCCAGCGCCCCGCCAGGCACCCCCGTTTTGCGCGTGGAAGACGGGCTTTTGCGCAGCATTGGCCTTGGGGCCGACCTGACCCCCCCCTCAGCCTGATCGTCGATGACTTTGGCCTTTATTATGACCCAACCCGCCCCAGCTGGTTTGAGGCGTTGATGATGCAGCCCCTTGCCGATGACGCCCGTGCGCGCGCGCAGGTTTTTCTGGAGGGTCTGCGCGCCGCAGGCCTGTCCAAGTATAACTTGGTCGGCGCGGCGGTGACCCTGCCCGATGCCGCAAAAGATCGGACGGTTGTTCTGGTTGTGGGCCAAGTCAGCGATGATGCATCTGTGCGTCTGGGCGCAGGCGGGCGCAGCACCCTTGATCTGGTGCGCGCGGCCCGCACAGCCCATCCGAATGGTTTTTTAATCTACAAACCCCACCCCGATGTCGAAGCGGGGCTGCGGTTGGGCGCAGTGGCCGCGCAA
>CAMAWZ010000276.1 GCA_945861995.1 Pseudorhodobacter antarcticus | reverse complement strand
CACCAAAGCCCCCAGCGCAGAATAGACCACTTGGGGCAGGGGCAGCAGCAGCCGCGCGGCCGTAAAAATCGCGCCGTCCACCAGCATTTGCGTGTAGCCCGCGGAAAACCCCGTTTTATCTTGCAGCCACAGCGCGACAATCCCAATGCCGCCAAGGCTTGCCCCATGGCGAAACAGCGCCAGCAGGGCTGACCCTGTGGCAAATCCAAACAACACCGCGCCGATGGCAGATTTAGGGTGTCAAAGCGGATAAATGGCGGCAAAATCATTGACAGTGCAGACACCATCGCTACCGCGATAAAAGTCTTGACCACAAATGCCGCCCCCATGCGCCGGTAGCCCAGCCAATAAAACGGCAAGTTCAGGGCAAAGAACACAGGGCCAAAGCCCCAGCCCGTGACATAAGACATCAACAGCGCCAGCCCCGCCGTCTGCCCTGTAACCAAGCCCAAATGCGACAGAATCACCACGCCAAAGGCGGCCATAGATGCGCCGTAAATCAGCCCTTGGGCATCGTCGACCGCGGTATGTTTGGGGGTTTCGGTCACAACTGGCACCTTTCACCAACGGCATAACGGGGGTTTCACACCCCCGCACCCCCGTGGGATACTTGTGAAAAAGAGAA
The DNA here is from genome assembly GCA_945861995.1 of Pseudorhodobacter antarcticus. Lineage (GTDB taxonomy): Bacteria > Pseudomonadota > Alphaproteobacteria > Rhodobacterales > Rhodobacteraceae > Cypionkella > Cypionkella antarctica_B. The sequence continues at coordinate 2,687 of CAMAWZ010000276.1, read as the reverse complement.
GCAACAATTTAAGTCAAATTTGCGCTTTTCTCTTTTTCCCAAATATCCTCGGGGGGTGAGCGAAGCGAGGGGGGCGGAAGCCCCCCTTCAACCTAGCCGACAAGTGCCTTGTTCAGATATTCGTCGACCTTTTCCAAATAGCCCATTGTGGTCAGCCATTTTTGATCGGGGCCAACCAGTAGGGCCAAATCTTTGGTCATCCAACCATCTTCAACGGCATCCACAGTAATCTTTTCCAAGGTTGTGGCAAAGCGCATCAGTTGATCATTGCTATCCAATTTGGCGCGGTGCTTTAGCCCGCCCGTCCAAGCAAAAATTGAGGCCACCGAATTGGTCGAAGTTGCCTTGCCCTTGTGATGTTCGCGGTAGTGGCGGGTGACCGTGCCATGCGCCGCCTCTGCCTCGACAATTTTGCCATCGGGGGTCATCAGAACAGAAGTCATCAGGCCAAGCGAGCCAAAGCCCTGCGCCACAGTATCCGATTGCACATCGCCATCATAGTTTTTGCAGGCCCACACATAGCCGCCCGACCATTTCATGGCAGAGGCAACCATATCGTCGATCAGGCGATGTTCATAAGTGATGCCCGCCTTTTTGAACTGATCTTCAAACTCTTCGGCGTAGACCTTGGCGAAGATGTCCTTAAAGCGGCCATCATAGGCCTTAAGAATCGTATTTTTGGTCGACAGATACACAGGCCAGCCTTTCAGCAGGCCGTAGTTCAGCGACGATCGGGCGAAATCGTGGATGCTGTCATCCAAGTTATACATACCCATATAAACGCCCGCCGACGGCGCAGAATACACGTCGCGTTCAATCACAGTACCATCGTTACCCACGAATTTCATCGTGAGCTTACCTGCGCCGGGGAAGTGGAAATCGGTCGCGCGGTATTGATCGCCAAAGGCGTGGCGGCCAATGACGATGGGTTTCGTCCAGCCAGGCACAAGGCGGGGGACGTTTTTGCAAATGATCGGCTCGCGGAAAATCACGCCGCCCAGGATGTTGCGGATCGTGCCATTTGGCGACTTCCACATTTGTTTCAGCCCGAATTCTTCCACACGCTGCTCGTCTGGCGTGATGGTCGCGCATTTGACGCCGACGCCGTATTTCTTGATCGCTTCTGCCGAATCGATGGTGATTTGGTCATTGGTGCGGTCACGCTCTTCGATGCCCAGATCGTAGTATTTTAGATCAATGTCCAAATAAGGCAGGATCAGCTTTTGCTTGATGAAATCCCAGATGATGCGGGTCATCTCATCGCCGTCAAGTTCGACAACGGGATTGGCGACTTTGATTTTGGTCATATCGTGCCCCTGTGGTTGTTTGGTTGGCGCGCTATAGCGGAAAATGGGACGCTTGGAAAGGTGGTATGCGATGGTATACCAAAATTACTGCCTAAATTGATCCGCGAAAGTAGGCCGCGCATTTGCCCGCGATCCACTCCCACAGCTTTGGCGCGCCGCGCGCGATTTTGACACCCACGCGGGAATGAATCTGCTCTTCGGTCACCTGATAAGTGATCCAAGTTCCACCACCCGATTGTAAATTTGCCATGACAGGTTGGACGCGGTCCAAGCTTTTGGCGAAAATGGCGTCGGGGGTTTTGGCCGCCTCAAACTCGTCCCACAAAGCGCGGAAGGGGATGGCGAGGTCGGGCGGCAGCAGGCCGAAAATACGGTCTGCGGCGCGGGATTCGGCCTGTTGTACATCTGTACTGCCGTGCGCCTGCCCATTTGATGAATGAATGGGCACATCGCCCACGTCAATTTCCACCAAATCATGCAAAATCAGCATCTTGATAACGCGGGTGATGTTCACATCAGGCCCGGCTTGGTCTGCCAAAACCATTGCATACAGCGCCAAATGCCAGCTGTGCTCGCCCGAATTCTCGGGCCGCGAGCCATCAACCAAAGTCGTCGCCCGCAGCACCGATTTCAGCCGATCCGCCTCGTTTAAAAAGGCAAACTGGGCGTCCAACCGCTGCGTCAATGGCCCAAATCCATGTGCACTGTCAGCCCCGTGCGCCCTTCGCGTTTGGCTTGCAGGGCCGCGTTCAAAAACGCCCGCGCTTTGCGCTCGGCCAGCAGCCCGCGAATGGCGGCAAGGTATAACTCCTGCGTGGTAGGCGACATATCCAGCAGCACTTTGGATATTTTCTCGTGAAAACGGTCATCGCCCAGCTCGTCCATGGCCGCGACCACATCGCGCGCCAAGGCATCGGTCAGATCGTTGATCAGCGCCATCGCTACCTCGTTTTTTCGGTCAGGCGCCGTTTGACATATGTCGATACCGTATCCAGCATCGGCTTCATATGCGCCTCTTCATCCTTGAAGAAGTGATCAGCGCCTTCCACCACTTCATGGGTGATGGTGATGCCCTTTTGCTCGTGCAGCTTGTTCACCAAAGATACGGTATCTTTCGGCGGGGCCACTTTATCGGCGCTGCCGTTGATGATCAGGCCCGACGCGGGGCAGGGCGCAAGGAAGGAAAAATCATACAGGTTCGCAGGCGGGGCAACCGAGATGAACCCCGTAATTTCGGGCCGCCGCATCAGCAGCTGCATCCCAATCCACGCGCCAAAGGAAAACCCCGCAACCCAGCAATGTTTGGAGTTTTGGTTCATTGCTTGCAAGTAATCCAGCGCCGATGCGGCATCGGACAACTCGCCAATACCCTCGTCATAC
>CAMAWZ010000275.1 GCA_945861995.1 Pseudorhodobacter antarcticus | reverse complement strand
TCGGCGCCATCACCTTTACAGGCTCGGTTATCGCTTTTGGAAAACTGGCAGGGCGCGTGGATGGCAAAGCCAAAAAACTGCCGGGCGGCCATGCGTTGAATGCTGGGGCGGCTATTGGCTCGCTGGTGCTGCTTGGCGTGTATCTGTCGACAGGCGCGCTGTGGCCGCTGATCGTGATGACGCTGCTGGCGTTTTTCATCGGCTATCATCTGATTATGGGCATCGGCGGGGCGGATATGCCTGTGGTGGTGTCTATGCTGAACAGCTATTCAGGTTGGGCGGCATCTGCGATTGGCTTTTCGCTGTCGAATGACTTGCTGATCGTGGTCGGCGCGCTCGTAGGCTCATCAGGCGCAATTTTGTCCTACATCATGTGCAAGGCGATGAACCGCAGCTTTATTTCCGTAATCTTGGGCGGCTTTGGTGGCACCACTGGCCCCGCGATGGAAATTGTCGGCGAGCAGGTGGCCATTGATACCGACGGCGTGGCAGCGGCGCTGAATGATGCCGATAGCGTTATCATCATCCCAGGCTACGGTATGGCCGTGGCGCAGGCGCAACAAGCCGTGTCGGAACTGACACGCAAACTGCGCGCGCGCGGCAAGAATGTGCGCTTTGCCATCCACCCCGTGGCGGGCCGGTTGCCTGGCCACATGAACGTGCTGCTGGCCGAGGCAAAGGTGCCCTATGACATCGTTCTGGAAATGGACGAAATCAACGATGATTTCCCATCAACCGATGTGGCCATCGTGATCGGGTCAAACGACATCGTAAACCCCGCCGCCCAAGAAGACCCCAACAGCCCCATCGCAGGTATGCCCGTGCTGGAATGCTGGAAGGCGAAACTGGTGATCGTATCCAAACGCGGGCAGGGCACGGGCTATTCGGGGATTGAGAACCCGCTGTTCTACAAAGAAAACACGCGGATGTTTTACGGCGATGCCAAGGAAAGCTTGGACGCTTTGCTTCCCTTGATCACCTGAAAGAAGGGGGGCGTATGCCGCCCCCCTCGCTTCGCTCACCCCCCTGCAGGATATTTGGAGAGTTAGGAAGATTGTGTCCCTTTGATGCTTCCTCACTCCTTAAATATCCTCAGGGGGTGAGGAGCGTCAGCTCCGAGGGGGCGCGAGCGCCCCCTTATGCCATTTCCCCGCACAGATCGCTTGCAAGAGTATCTCGCCCGCCATGCGCAGGGGCATGGGCAAGCTTGGCATAGGCCGCACTTTCGGTGATTTGGCCGCCGTCCACCACCCCTGCGCGCGCCATGGCAGAGCCCGCCGCATAGGTGCCAAGGGCGACCCCGCCAGCCCCGCACTGCGACACAGCCATCATCAAAGCCCCGCGCGCCGATGCGGCCATCAGTGCGGCCTCAATCGGGGGGGCGTTTGGGATTGTGCCTGCGCCAAACACCCGCAGCACGGCCCCGTCCACAGCCGCCAGAGCGGAGGCAAAGGCGCGCGGCGAGGTGTTTGGGGCCATGCTAAGGACTGCAATTTCAGGCGCGCCAAAGGGCAGCAGGGCAGGAGCGCCCCTGCGCAGGCTTGGCCCGCCATCCCGCGCCGTAAAGGCATCCACCCGATGGGAATGCGCTTTGCGCACCCTTGCGCCTGCCATCAACTTTCCTGCAAACTGCACCCAAACGCCAGCGGGCGCGCGGGTCGCGGCCAGCAGCGCATCGCCCAGATTTTGCCGCGCGTCAGTCCCCGCCGCTTCAAAAGGCAGCATCGATCCCGTCACGATCACGGGGCGCGCAAGGCCGACCAAGGCAAAGCTTAGGGCGGCAGCCGTATAGGCCAGCGTATCTGTGCCATGCGTCACCACAAAGCCAGAGTAGTGGCTTTGGCCCGCATGAATGACTTCGGCAATGCGGTTCCAATCGGCAAAGCGCGCATTGGCGCTGTCGATGGCGGGGGTCAGATGCACCACCTCGGTCTCGCCGCGCGCAATCCCTGCGCGGGCCAATGCTTCAAGGCCAGCCTCTAGCACCCCATCCGCTGGCGCCAGCCCGTCTGGCCCCGCCCGCATCGCAATCGTGCCGCCTGTATGAATGATACAAATCGTCAAGGTGCCCTCCCTTTTCCCCGCTTTTTGACCGCAAATCAGTCACTTGCCAAGCCGCCATCTGTTGCATTTTTGGCGGTATACGCCAGTGTGCCGCGCGCGCCCTGTTCTTGGCAGAAAAATGGTCTATTTTCACCACATCCCGAAAGTTTGTCACAGGTTGCTTTATGACTTTGCCCGACCACCCTCTGCGCTATGCCCTTGTAAACGAACTTCACGCCCGCCCCTTTCCGGCGCTGGCAGCCCCCTGCCAAGTGGTCTATCTGGCCATCAAAGAACCGACCGCCGCCCACGCGCGCGACCGCAGCCGTGATCGCGCGCATTTGCTGCAACTGCTTGACCTACATGGCGTAGCCCATCCGCAGCCCGATGCCACGCATCACGCCGCCACCTTGGGGCGCACAGATTTGAAATGGGAAAGCCATACAGAATTTGTGACCTATTCCGCCTTTACACCCGGACTTGATGCGCGCGCGTTTGACCCCGCAGGCGCAGCTGTTCTGTCCGATGCGTGGATCGCCGCCAGCCCGGGCCGCGCGATTGTCGCCGTGCTTATCCGCGTGGAACTTCTGCCCGATGACGAAGACAGTATTTTGCCCATGCTTGACGATTGGTTTGTGCCTGAAAGCCTTGCCGTAGCGCGGGTGGTCGATGGGGCCTCTGTGGTTGCGGGCGATTTTCGCATTGATCCTGCGGGCTACATGCGCTTTGCCGTTTTTGTGCGCGAGGGCACGGGCGCGCGCCGCATTGGCCGCATTGTCCAGCGTCTGTGCGAGATTGAAACCTACCGCGCCATGTCCATGCTGGGTTTGCCGCGCGCGCGCACCCTATCAGGCCAATTGAATGCGCTTGACCCGCGCCTTTCGGCTCTTGTGACGGGCCTTGACGGGCGCGAAGAGGCGGCCCGCCCTGCCGACGCCGCCCTGCACGAGCTGCTGTCCATTGCCGCAGAACTTGAATCGCTGTCGGTCAACAACAATTTCCGCTTTGCCGCGACCAAGGCCTATGAGGCCATTGTCACCCAGCGCATTGAGGCGCTGCGCGAAGTGCGCGTGGCAGGCCGTCAGACCTTTGCCGAATTCATGATGCGCCGCTATGATCCCGCCATGCGCACCATCCGCGCGGCCGAAGCCCGCCTGACCGCCATGGCCGAACGCGCCGCGCGTGCAGCGGAACTGCTGCGCACGCGCGTTGATGTCGAACGATCAGCCCAGAACCAAGCCTTGCTGCAAAGCATGGACACGCGCGCCGATATGG
>CAMAWZ010000274.1 GCA_945861995.1 Pseudorhodobacter antarcticus | reverse complement strand
ATAAGCACGGGGCGGGGCGGTTTACCCTTGCCACCCTGCCGCCCGAAGACCCCGCGACATACGAGATGCTGACCCGCGCCGATAGTTTGGGCGTGTTTCAGGTGGAAAGCCGCGCGCAGATGAACTTTCTGCCCCGTATGCGGCCGCGCTGTTTTTATGATTTGGTGATACAGGTGGCGATCATTCGGCCAGGGCCAATTCAGGGCGATATGGTGCATCCCTATTTGCGGCGCAGGAACGGGCAGGAACAGGTAAGCTTTCCGTCCGATGCCCTTGGCGCGGTGCTGGGCAAAACCCTTGGCGTGCCGCTGTTTCAAGAACAGGCGATGCAGATTGCGATTATCGGCGCGGGGTTTACCCCTGATGAGGCAGACCGTTTGCGCCGTTCGCTGGCGACGTTCAAGAAACACGGATCGGTGTCGGAATTTCAGGAAAGATTCTTGGCTGGGATGCAGGCCAATGGCTATGAGCCTGATTTCGCCGCGCGCTGTTTTGCGCAGATCGAAGGGTTTGGGTCATATGGCTTTCCCGAAAGCCATGCGGCCAGCTTCGCCTTTCTGGTCTATGCCAGCGCGTGGATCAAACGCCATCAGCCCGGCATTTTCGCCTGCGCGCTGCTGAACAGCCAGCCGATGGGGTTTTATGCCCCCGCGCAGATTGTCCGCGATGCGCGCCAGCACGGGGTTGTGGTGCTGCCCCCCTGCATCAACGCCAGCCATTGGGACTGTGTGATGGAGGAGGGGCCACAGGGGCTGGCCCTGCGCCTTGGCTTTCGCCAGATCAAAGGCATGGGCGAGGAGGAATCGCAATGGATCGTCGCCGCGCGCGGCAATGGCTATGCCGAGGTCGGCGATGTCTGGCGCCGCGCGGGGGTTGGGGCGGGCGTGATTGCCCGTCTGGCCGAGGCGGACTGTTTTGCCGCATTGGGGTTGAACCGCCGCGCCGCGCTATGGGCGGCCAAGGCCATTTCAGGCGATGTCCCCCTGCCCCTATTCGCGCAGGATCTAGACGGCGAAGTGACGCACGAGCCGCATATCGTGTTTGCGCAGATGAGCGAGGGCGAGGCGGTGGTGGAGGATTATATATCGATGCGGCTGACGTTGAGGAGTCATCCTGTGGCGATTTTGCGGCCGTATTTGACGCCAAGGGCAGCGCCCTGATGGGCCGCGATCAAGGCGCATGGCGCCGCCGTGCCAAGTGGGGATAGGTGGCACCGCCCAGTCCGCGCAGGTATGCTCGCGCGTTTTCGCGCGGCTAGGCTGCGCCGCCCCAAAACCCCTCGCCCTCACAAAACCAGCCCGCAGGCATATCGCGGCCTATCGCGTAAAACAGCCACAATCGCTCGCCCCCCTCCACCTCGATGCGCCAATAATCGCGGGGGCCTGATCGCCAATCAGGCATGTCGAACCACCACTCAGGCGCGATGCGTTCGGGGCCTAGGGCCACGCGGGTTTGCCACATCCGCCCGCGCCATTTGAAACTGGTGGGCGGGGTTGGGTCGTCTTCGGGTGCGCCCACGATTTCGGGGGGGAACATCAGCAGCGGGCGCGGGGCGGGGGGGCTTGGCCATTCGGGGGCCTCGCCCACCGCTTGCGCTGCCCAAGCGGCGGCAAGGGGCTGGGCCGCTTTGGCAGGGATATGGCTGTGCGCGGGGGCAAGGCGCTGCACCGCCTCTGGCCCCAGTTTTGCGCCCAGTTTGCCAATCAGATCGTCCAAATCGGTGTCATGGCTTGCGCGCGATTGTACCCGTTCGGCGGCGTCCAGATGGCCTGCGTGCTGCACGGCGGGCAAGGGTTCGGTGGCAAAGGCGTGCAGGCGCAAACAATCAATGCCAAAGCCTGCGTCGATCTGATCCAACTTCAGCAGCAGCAACGGGCGGATGCGGGCGGGGTGGTCGGCGGGGCGGGCAAGGCCAACCTCGATGCTCGATACCCCGCCCCCCGCGCGAAAGGCCTGCAGGCGCAGGGCGCGCACGCCAAAGCCCTTGGCGCGAAGGCCGTCGCACAGGCGGGGCAGCAGGCGGTCAAGGCCTGCCTCGATGTCGCTGCGCAGCCCGATAGGGTCTGGAAAACTAATCCGCGTGGCAAAGTGATTTTCCCCGCGCGCGGGGCTGATGGGATCGGGTTCCAACCCCAAGGCCTGATCTAACCTGCGCAGTGCCACCGCGCCAAAACGGCGCGCGAACGGCGCGCGGGGCAGCGCGATCACATCGCGCACATGGCGCAGGCCAAGGCGCTGAAGCCCGTCTACCACGGCGCTGTCGAGCCGCAGCGCGGCCAGCGGCAGAGGCCCCAGCACTGCCGCCATATCGCCAGAAGGCGCGATAATTGCCGCGTCCAGCGCGCGGGCCGTGCGCACGCGGGTGGCCATCACCTCCCAGCTTCGGCGTTTGGAAGCGCGCGAGCGTGTGGCGCGGGCCTCTTGCGCGATGGCGTCGCCATTGCGGTGCGCGCGGGCGGCCAATGCGCCCCCCGCCTGCCCGCCGTACCGCGCCAAGGCCCATGCCGCCCCGCGCGTATCGGCAATGCCAGCGCGCACCGACAGGCCAAGCGCGGCGCAATCAGCCGCCACCACATCAATCAGCGCGCCCTCGCCGCCAAACAAAGGCGCGCAGCCTGTAATATCTAAGGCCAGCGCATCGGGGGGGTCTTGCGCCACCCAAGGGGTAAACTTGCCCGCCCAGCGGCGCAGACTGGCCAGAAACGCCGCCTCGGCCACGGGATGGGCAGGGCGGTGCACAAGTGCGGGGCACATCGCCGTAGCATCGCGCAGCGCTTGGCCCAGATGCAGCCCCGCCGCCTGCGCCTGCGCGCACAGCGACACCAGCACCTGTGCGCCGTTTGCCTCGCCCACAATGGCAAAGGGCGCAGGCAGCGTATCGGCACGCTGGCGCAGCACCCGCTCGGCAGCAAGGCGGGGAAACCATAGGCATAAGATTCGGCGCGATACAGACATGTTCACATTATGTTCTTATTTTGCGCCTTGTGCGAGCAGATTTCTGCCAAGACTTTCAAATGAAAAAAGGGCCAGAACCTTTCGGTTCTGGCCCCCGTCTATCTGCTTGGGTCAGATGTTTCGCGTCATATTACAGATCCGAGGCTACAGCCGCTTGGGTTTTGGCCAAGGCAGGATCGGCCACCAGACCTGCACGATCCAAAGCGCTGCCCTTGGCCGCGATATCGTCGGATACGAAGAATTCGATGAATTCTTTCAAGCCAGGGGTCACGCCGATGTGCTGGTTCTTGACATAGATATACAGCGGACGGGCCACGTTATAGACGCCGCTGGCGATGTTTTCACGCGAAGGAACGGTGCCCT
>CAMAWZ010000273.1 GCA_945861995.1 Pseudorhodobacter antarcticus | reverse complement strand
GGCGGCGCATGGGGCTGGCATCCCAGCCCTGGGGCAGGAACGAGGTGAGGTCTGCCCAATCGCCGCCAAATCCGATCAGGCGGCGCAGGCGTTCCAGCGCCTCTTCCATGGTGAAGACATCAATGCGGTCAAAGGCATAGGGGCGAAATTCATCGCGCGTTTTGATCCGCGCATAGGCGCGCATAAGGTCGAGCAAACTCGCATCAAAGCGGCGGTGCGCAAGGCGCGTTACCGTTTCGGGCGCGCCGCGCGCGAAAAAATCGCGCCCCTTTTGATCGCGCGCCATCAGTTTGGCTGCGGCATCGCGCATGGCGCCAAGGCGTTCCAATTGAAAGGCAAGATGCGCCGCCAGATCGGCGGCAGAGGGGCCGTCATCGGTTGGGTCGGGCGGCAGCAGCAAGCGCGATTTAAGATAGGCCAGCCACGCCGCCATTACCAAATAATCCGCCGCCAGTTCCAACCGCAGCGCGCGGGCGCGCTCCACAAAGACCAGATATTGTTCGGCCAGTTGCAGCACCGAAATACGCATCAGATTAACTTTTTGCGTGCGTGATAGGGACAAAAGCAGATCAAGCGGGCCTTCAAAACCATCAACATCAATAATCAGCGCTTCGCTTTCGGGAGTGTCCAGCATGGACGGCAGGCTGTCCCAGCCGGCGTGATCTGCGCTGCCCTGATCGCCCGTTTCAGCCAAAGCGCGGCTCCTTTCCCTGCGTTAGGGCCAAAATTGCAGCTTCGATGGCGGGTATGTCAACAGGTTTGCCCCCGCCTCGGCGGGCCAGCGCTGCGCGCGCGCGCGCGCGGGTTTCCTCGCCCATCGAGCCTGCCGCAGAGGCGACCATCACCATCTCCTCCGCCGCGCCTTTGCAATGCAGCGCAATATCGCAGCCTGCGGCCAGCGCGCGCGCGGTGCGCTGGGCAAGATCGCCCGTCAGAGCCTGCATATTCAAATCATCGGTCAATAGCAGCCCGTCAAAGCCGATAGCATTGCGGATATGGGCGATCACGGTTGGCGATTGCGTGGCTGGGTTTTCGCCATCCAACGCGTCAAAGATGATATGGGCCGTCATCGCCATGGGCACATCACAAAGCGCGGCAAAGGGGGCGAAATCGGTTGCAGTCAGATCGGCCAAGCTGGCCGTGACGCGGGGCAGATCGTGGTGCGTGTCGGCGCTGGCGCGGCCATGGCCGGGCAAGTGCTTCATCACGGGCAGCACGCCCATGTCTAAATGCGCATCTGCCACGGCGCGGGCGGCGCGCGTCACAACCGCCGCATCTGTGCCATAGCAGCGGTTGCGCAAAAAGGGATGGGTCGCGGGGCCTGCAATATCGGCCACGGGGGCGCAGTTGGCATCTATGCCAAGGGCGGCCAGTTCGCTGCAAATCAGTTGCGCGCGCAGGGCCAATAGGCGCGGGCCATCGACGCCTGCAGCAAGGGCCGCGTCCAAGGGCGGGGCAAACTCGCGCCAATGGGGCGCGCGCAGGCGCTGCACACGGCCGCCTTCTTGGTCGATCAGGATCGGCGCATCGCGGCCCACACTTGCGCGCAAATCGGCGCAAAGCGCGGCCACTTGCGCGGGGGTGTCCACGTTGCGGGCAAACAGAATGAACCCCAATGGGTCGCAATCGCGAAAAAACGCAGCCTCCCAAGGGGTTAGGCGCAGGCCCGCGCAGCCGAAAATAACTGCGCCGCGGCCAGTGGGGGCGGCGCTTTGCATTTCGCTACCTCTGGTCAACAGGAAAGCACGAGCCGTTTTCTGCTAGAATCGCCGCACAAAAACGGCGGCTGTCGTCTTCGCTGGCAAAGCCATGCGCGCGCAAGCGGAAAAAGTCGCGCCCGCCGCTTTTGGCAGGTTCAACAACCAGTGACTTGCCCGCCATAAGTTCGGTAAAGCGGGTTTGCAGATTGGCCCATTCGGCGCGGGCAGTATCGGCGGTGTCGAACGCGCCGAGTTGGGCCATCGGGGTTCCAAAGGCGATTGTGGCGGGGTCAAGTTCGGCCGTGGGCGGGGCAACTGGATCCGTTGCAGACATGCTGGCAGGTTCGGCTGGGGCAAGTGCCGCATCTGCGGTGCTATCGGCCGCAACATCCAGCACGGGATCGCCACCTTCGGCCAAAGCGGCCTCGAGCGCGCGCTCGACAGCCTCGGCATCAGTCATCGGCAAGTCTTCGGGCAAGGCATCGGGCAAAGCGGTGAGGTCTGCGGAAATATTGCCCGCCGTTTCGGGCACGGCCAGCACTTGGTCAGACGCGCCCGCTAGCGCTGCGTCACTGCCCGCGCCCGCAGGTTGGACAAAGCTGCCACCTTCGATGATTTGCGTGTCTTCGGGGGCAAGTTCGGCCACTTGCGGCGCAAGGGTGATTTGGTCGGGCGCGGCAGCGGTTGTGCTGGCTGCGGGAATAGAGTTCACCGCAAGCCCTTGATTGGCCGATACATTTCCGCCTGGTGTTTCAGGGGCGATGCGCAAAGGGTCCACTTGGGCACGCACAACAGGAATGCCGTTGGCATCGCGCACAGCCAGCGCATAGCCCCAATAGCCCGCGCCAAGCAGGGCCAAGATCGTGCAAATAGCGCCAGCCACTTGCATCAGTTTAGCGGGATTTGGCACCAGACCAGCGGCAAAACCATCCCCATCATAGCCCGCATAGCGGGGTGGTAGCGGCAGGGGTGCTTGGCTGCGGGGGTCATGATTGCGGGTGTCGTAATCTTGCTCGCCATAGGCTGCGGGATTTGGCTGGGCGCGCAGGTTCGCTTGGGCGCTGCGCGGGTCTTGGGCCACGCGCTGCGGCGCAGAAAAGGAGTTGGAGGGCCGCATAGCCGCAGTATAGCTGGGCTGGGCTGCGGGGCGGGGGGCCATAACGCGCGGGTCTACGCGGGTCTGCAAAGCGGGCTGACCCTGCGCGCGCGCGTCATCGCGGCCGTACCCGTGATCTTGGCCATATTCAGGCGCGTATTCTGCGCCAAATTCAGGCCCATATTCGGAACCATATTCTGGATATTGCGGCTGTGGGGCGGCAAAACTTGCGCCATTCTGCGCGCGATGCTCGTCGCGCGGGCGGAAATTACTGTACTGCGCGGCGCTGAGCTGGGGTGCATAATGCGGCTCGCGGTGCGATTGCGGCGGATCATAGGGCGGATGCTGCGCCCACGGATCTTGGGCCGCAGCGGGGCCGCCCTGTCCGTAATACGGGGCATCTTCATAGGCTGGATAGGCGGGCGCAGGCGGCAAGCGCGGCGGCGCAGTTTGCCCTGCCCGCTGCACCATTTGCTGCTGCGCAAACCGGTTGTCGCCGCGCCATTGTGCGCGGCCTACCCCAGCGGGAAGGGTCCAAAAAGGGTCGTCATCCACCCCATAAGGGGCGTATTTTGGATCAAACATCATTGCCTCATATGC
>CAMAWZ010000272.1 GCA_945861995.1 Pseudorhodobacter antarcticus | reverse complement strand
GGCTGCGTGAGCGTTGTTTAGGGTAGGGCGGGGCGGGGTGCAAGGGTAAAAATGCACGGCCTAGCCCCTCCTGACGCGCGAAAACTACAGCTCTTCTTCATCGCCCGCGACATCGGCCAGATCATCCAGCGAAACGGTATCGTCGGCATCTTCTTCCAGCAACTCGTCGTCCAGCTCTGCATCGTCGGCCACGCCTTCGACCAGCAAATCATCGCCTTCCAGATCATCGACAAGGCTGATGTCTTCGTCTTTTTCGGGCTGCACGCGCGCGATCACGGATGCGGCCATTTTGCGGCGCGCGCTTTCAATATCCACAATCTCGCCCGTGTAGGGGCTGACGATTGGGGTTTTGTTCAAATCGTAAAAGCGCTTTCCCGTGGTGGGGCAAACCCGCTTTGTTCCCCATTGTGCCAATGGCATGGTGTATTCCTTTGACTTAGGTCAGATCAGCAGGGCCAAACAACACAAGCCCTGCAAGGCAATAGTGCCGCTTGCCACAGCGCGGGGCTGCTGTCAAAGGATTTTCGCGCCAAATTTGGGCAAGTGGCGGCGAATTGCGCTGGCGCATTTTAGCATGGCTTGCGGGCGGCGCGTGGGGTGGTATCTTGGCCATCTTATGCCCGATACCATTGGTGACCCCCCAATCGAGATTACTCTGCGCCGCACGGCGCGCGCGCGGCGGTTTTCGCTGCGGGTGGGGCAAAGCGATGGCCGCGTGACCCTAACCCTGCCGCAGCGCGCCCGCGAGGCCGAGGCAATGTCTTTTGCCCGCGCGCATGAGGGGTGGATACGCAAAGCGCTTGCCAAGCTGCCGCCAAGCCCCAGTCTGGTTTTGGGCGGGCAGATTACGCTGGAAGGTCAGGTATTGACCCTTGCCACAGGTGCAGGGCGCGCGCTGCGCGTCGAGGCAGGGCAGTTGATTGTACCGGGTGATCCTGTGCGTGTGCCTGCGCGCATTGCGGCCTTTCTAAAGGTGCGCGCGCGGGATCGGTTGGCGGCAGCATCAGATCATTACGCCGCGCAAATTGGCCGCAAGGTGGTGCAAATCAGCCTGCGCGATACCCGCTCGCGTTGGGGGTCGTGCAACCCTGACGGGGCGTTGATGTATAACTGGCGGCTGATCATGGCCCCGCCTGCGGTGCTGGAATATGTCGCCGCCCATGAAGTGGCGCATTTGGTTGAGATGAACCATTCGCCTGCTTTTTGGGCCGTTGTGGCGCGGCTTTATCCAAACTGGCAGGTGCAGCGCGACTGGCTGAAAAGCAATGGCGCGGCTTTGCAAGCGGTGCGGTTTGATGCGCCGCATCCTGCTTTGGCCAAAGCCCCGCATCCCGCGCTTTGACCAAAGGCCCATTGACCATAGCCCGCTGGTTGTGAAAGGCTGAAGCCATGCCCATCAAGCCCCGCCTTGCCGACCCGAACGCCGCCGCGCATGAGCGCGTTTACAGGGCGCTGCGCCAACAGGTGCTGCATGGCGAATTATCGCCAGGCCAAGCGCTGACCATTCGCGGCATTGCGCAGCAATTTGGCGTGTCGATGACGCCTGCGCGCGAAGCGGTGCGGCGGCTGGCAGCGGAAGGGGCGTTTACAATGTCAGCCTCGGGGCGGGTATCGACGCCGATTTTGGCACCCGAGCGTATTGAAGAGTTGGCCGCCGTGCGCGCGCTGCTAGAACCTGAAATGGCCTCGCGCGCGCTGCCGCGTGCCCATTTCGCGCTGATCGACCGCTTGGCTGCGATCAATACGGTGAACCAAGATGCGGTGATCAATCAAGATGCTGTGGCCTATGTGCGCAGCAATTTGGAATTTCACCGCACGCTGTATTTGCGTGCGCAAACCCCTGCGATGCTGGCGATGATTGAAACGGTTTGGCTGCAACTGGGGCCAAGTATGCGCGAGATGTATCAGAAAGTCAGGCGGCGCGAGATGCCCCAGCATCACAGGCTGATACTGGCTGCCCTGCGCGCGGGGGACGAGCCAGGCCTGCGCCTTGCTGTGCGCACGGATGTGACGCAGGGGCTGCGGCATATGATATCCTAGGGGGTAATGCCCCCTAGGAGTTTTCTTTTTAAACAGAGCCTTAGGCGTGGATTGCCCCGTCACCGCAGGCCAGCGCGGCCTCGCGCACCGCTTCGGAATAGGTGGGGTGGGCGTGGCAGGTCAGCGCCAAGTCTTGGGCAGATGCGCCAAATTCCATCGCCACGCAGACCTCGTGGATCAAATCGCCCGCCATTGGCCCGATGATATGCGCGCCAAGGATGCGGTCGGTGGCGGCATCGGCCAAGATTTTAACAAATCCATCGGCCTGAAAAACGGCCTTGGCGCGGGCGTTGCCCATGAAGGGGAATTTGCCAACCTTATAGGTGCGGCCCTGTTCTTTAAGCTGTTCTTCGGTTGCGCCAACGCTGGCCACTTCGGGGGTGGTATAGACCACGCCCGGGATCACGCCGTAATTCACATGGCCCGATTTGCCTGCCATAATTTCCGCGAGGGCCATGCCTTCGTCTTCGGCTTTATGGGCCAGCATGGGGCCGATGATGGCATCGCCTATAGCGTATAAGCCATTGATATTGGTACGGAAATGGCCGTCTGTTTTAACTTGGCCACGGGGAAGAATTTCCACGCCCAAGGCTTCCAGCCCTAGGCCCGCGGTATAGGGGGTGCGGCCTGTGGCCAGAAGGACGGTGTCGGCGGAGAGGGTGGTTTGCGTATCATCCTTGCGCAGTTTGTAGGTGACAGTTGCGCCGTCTTTCGCGGGCTTGGCCGACTGGACGGCCGCGCCTAGGATGAACTTAATCCCTTGTTTGGTCAGAATTTTTTGGAAGGCTTTGGCAACCTCGGCGTCCATGCCGGGGGTGATGGTGTCGAGGTATTCGATGACGGTCACCTCGGCCCCAAGGCGGGCGTAGATCGAGCCCATTTCCAAGCCGATCACGCCTGCGCCAATGACGACAAGGGATTTGGGGATGGCATTCAGCGTCAGTGCGCCTGTCGAGGTGACGATGGTTTTTTCATCAATTTCAACGCCTTGCAGGGTGGCGGGGGCGGAGCCTGTGGCGATGACGATGTGTTTTGCGGTGTGGATATCGTCGCCCACTTTGACTTGGCCCGCGGCGGGGATAGAGGCCCAACCTTTGATCCAAGTGACT
Organism: Pseudorhodobacter antarcticus; assembly: GCA_945861995.1. Taxonomy (GTDB): domain Bacteria; phylum Pseudomonadota; class Alphaproteobacteria; order Rhodobacterales; family Rhodobacteraceae; genus Cypionkella; species Cypionkella antarctica_B. The sequence continues at coordinate 257 of CAMAWZ010000272.1, read as the reverse complement.
TTGTTCTTTTTCAGCAGGAACTCGATGCCCTTGGTATTGCCGTTCACCACGTCTTGTTTATAGGCCTGCATCTTGGCCCAATCGACAGTCGGCGCGCCGCCCATCAGGCCCATTTTTTCAAAGTTTTCATGCACTTCGTGCAAGGAGTGGGTGGCGTGAAGCAGGGCCTTGGAGGGGATGCAGCCCACGTTCAGGCAGGTGCCGCCAAGGGTTTCGCGCCCCTCAATGATGGCGACATTTAGGCCGAGTTGCGCGGC
>CAMAWZ010000271.1 GCA_945861995.1 Pseudorhodobacter antarcticus | reverse complement strand
GCAGCGCGATTATGCGGCGTCTGATGTTTTGTATTTGCACAAGTTGAAGGATGCTTTGGAAGCGATTTTGGTGCGCGAAGATCGGCTTGCGCTGGCGCAGGCGTGTTTTGATTTTCTGCCCACCCGCGCCAAGTTGGATTTGATGGGCTGGGACGAACCCAATGACATCTTCCACCATTAGACCAGAAGACATGGGTCACGCCGCAACCGCGCGCCGCGTGATTGCGGCCGAGGCGGGGGCGTTGACCGCTCTGGCGCAAAGCATTGGGCCAGAGTTTGAGGCGGCCTGCGCGCGGATATTGGCGACCGCGGGGCGGGTTATCGTGTCGGGTATCGGTAAATCGGGGCATATTGCGCGCAAGATTGCGGCAACGCTGGCCAGCACGGGCACGCCTGCGCATTTCGTCCACCCTGCCGAGGCAAGCCATGGCGATTTGGGGATGCTGACGGCGGGCGATATTGCCTTGCTGATCTCTAATTCGGGCGAGACGGCGGAACTGGCCGATATTATCGCGCATTGCCAGCGCTTTGGCATCCCGATGCTGGGGATTTCTTCGCGCCCTGCCAGCACGATGGCGCGGGCCTGCGACATTGCGCTGATTTTGCCCCCCGTGCCCGAGGCGGGGGATGAGGCGATTGTGCCCACCTCGTCCACCACCATGACGCTTGCCTTGGGCGATGCGCTGGCGGTGGCGCTGATGGAGCACCGCGACTTTACCGCCGCGCATTTTCGCGCGTTCCACCCAGGGGGCCCTTTGGGCGCAAAACTGCTGCGGGTGGCGGATGTGATGCACAGCGATATGCCGCTGATTGCCGCAAGCGCCCCGATGAGCGAGGCGATTTTGACCATCAGCCAAAAGGGCTTTGGTGTGGTTGGCGTTCAGGATGCGCGGGGCTTTCTGGTGGGCATTATCACCGATGGCGATTTGCGCCGCCATATGGATGGGCTGATGGGCATGACAGCGGGCGATGTGATGACGCGCAGCCCCCGCAGCCTTGCCCCCGATGCGCTGGCGGGCAGCGCGCTGGCGCTGATGACGCAGGCACAGATCACCTGCCTTTTTGTGATCGACCCAGCCGCCCCCCAAACCGCGCGCGGCATTGTGCATATCCATGACTTTTTGCGCGCGGGGGTCATATGAGCGCCCCGCCAAACAGCCTGCCTCCCACTAGCTTGCCGCCCCGCATTTCTGCCTTTGCCCGCCATTCGCGCCGCGTTCGGTTTCTAAAGATGATCCTACCTGCGGTGGCGCTGGCCATCCTATCCAGCCTGTTTTTGTTTTCGCGCAGCATCACAATGGACGGCGCAATTCCCTTTGCCGAAGTGGATATCGAAGACCGCCTGCACGAGCCGAAGATGACAGATGTTCGTATCGCAACCACCGCCGCCAATGGGGCAGCGATTGAGTTGACCGCCGCAACAGTCATCCCGCAGGGCAAACGCCGTGCTATTGCAAATACCGCCACGGGAAAGATTACGGCGTTGTCGGGCGATGTGACAAATATCACCGCCGCCAGCTTGACCTACAACGATGCCGCGGAAAAGGCGGCTCTGATGGGCGGGGTTGAAATAGATTCGGGCGGGTATGTGATGACCACGCGGGCGCTCGATGTGGATATCGCCAACGCCGCCGCCACAAGCCGTTCGCAGGTGCAGGCAACGGGGCCGCTGGGCGATTTGACGGCAGGGCGCATGAGCGTGCAACAAACCGATGGCAAATTTCTTCTTGTTTTCAATTCGGGTGTACGGCTGTTATACAAGCCCTGACGCTTGGGCCAAAAGGCTGCGGGCAATAAAGTTTAGATCAAGGTATTTGGGGCAAAATCGATGCGGCGTTACATTTTGGCATTGGCCCTGATCCTACCTTTTTGGCAGCCCCTTGCTGCGCCGGTATTGGCACAACAGGCCGACAAAGCTGAGATCACTTTTGGCGGACTAAAGGGCGATCCCAAAGCGCCTGTGACTGTGACATCGGAAAGCCTAACAGTGGACGAAACTGCACGCATGGCGGTGTTCACGGGAAATGTGCTGGTGGTGCAAGGCGAGATGCGCCTGTCTGCCGCTGAAGTGCGGGTCGAATATGAGGCAGACGCTGACCGTATCGCGCGGCTTTGGGCAACGGGCGGGGTGCTTTTGGTCAATGCCAAAGATGCCGCCCAATCGCGAAAAGCCGATTATGTGATTGATACTGGTATTGTCACCATGACGGAAGATGTCGTGCTGACCCAAGGGCCTGCGACCTTTACTGCCCAGACTTTCGTGGCTGATATGAAAACGGGCCTTGGGCAATTGCAAGGCGGGGTGCGCAGCACCTTTACCCCCAGTGCTGGGGCAGAATCCGATCCGCAGAAAGCAGCGCCATGATAGCCCCCGCAATAACAGCCACGACCCTGCAAAGCGCCGCTGTTACGGGCTTGAATGTGCAAAATCTGCGCAAAAGCTACAAAAAGCGCGTGGTGATCCGCGATGTGTCTTTGCGGCTGGAACGGGGCGAAGTGGTTGCCCTGCTGGGCCCCAACGGCTGCGGCAAAACGACCTGCTTTTATGCAATTGCGGGCCTTGTAACGCCTGATGCGGGCCATGTGATGATTGATGGACAAGAGGCGACTGCGCTGCCCATGTATCGCCGTGCGCAGATGGGAATTGGGTATTTGCCACAAGAGATGTCGATTTTTCGCGGTCTGAATGTGCAAGAGAACATTCTGGCTGTGCTAGAAATCTCGGAAAAAGACCACCACCGCCGCCGCGAGCGGTTGGAACAGTTGCTATCGGAATTTTCCATCAGCCATTTGCGCGAGGCCCCCGCGATGGCCCTATCGGGCGGCGAGAGGCGGCGCGCCGAGATTGCGCGCTGTCTTGCTGCCAATCCGCAATATCTGCTGCTGGACGAACCCTTTGCGGGCGTCGATCCCATTGCAGTGGGGGATATTCGCCATTTGGTGCACGATCTGAAATCGCGTGGCATTGGCGTTTTGATTACCGATCACAACGTGGCAGAAACCCTGTCTATCGTGGATCGCGCCTATATTTTGCACGATGGCGTGGTTCTGAAAACGGGCACAACGGCCGAGATTGTCGAGGACGAAGTGGTGCGCCGCGTTTATCTGGGTGAGAACTTCCGCCTATCGTGACAGATTTATGAAAACTGCTTTGCTAATTTGTTGACAAGTGGCCATGCACGTCCCCAAATGAAGGGGATGCAAGCCGAACTTTCCCAGTCTGGTTTTCGCTTTGCGGCCATCGCTTTGGCCCCGCGCCAATCTGTGCTGAACAAAAGAAACGCTGCATTATCACCCCCAGTTGTAAAGCTGCGTGCACCCCTGCGCTTGCATGGGCGGCGCGCGCTTGGAGTATAGGAGGCATTATGCGGTATCAGATCAGCGGCAAACAAATTGACATCGGCGAGGCACTGCAA
>CAMAWZ010000270.1 GCA_945861995.1 Pseudorhodobacter antarcticus | reverse complement strand
CCGCGCGGGCAAAAAGGTGGCGATGCTAGACCGAGATGGGCGCATCAAACCATGCGGCGGGGCGATCCCCCCACGCTTGATCGCCGATTTCAGCATTCCTTCCAGCCAGAGCGTGGCCCGCATCAACACGGCGCGCATGGTTTCGCCCACGGGGCGGCATGTGGACATCGCCATTGAAGGTGGTTTTGTCGGCATGGTTGACCGCGAGAATTTCGACGAATTTCTGCGCCTGCGGGCAGTGGGGCAAGGCGCGCAGCGCGTCACGGGCACCTATCTGCGCATTGAACGCAGCATCGCGGGCACCGAAGTGATTTACCGCGACAAGGCCAGCGGCGCAGAAGGCCGTTTGCTGACACGCCTGATTATCGGCGCAGATGGCGCACGATCAAACGTGGCGAAAACCGAAGTAAAGGGCGGCGGCGAAATTCCTTACGTCATTGCCTACCACGAAATCGTCAAAGCGCCCATCGCAAAGGCCGCTGCGAATGCCGATTATGACCCAACCCGCTGCGATGTGATTTATGACGGGCGCATCAGCCCCGATTTTTACGGCTGGATTTTCCCGCATGGCAAACATGCCAGCATCGGCATGGGCACAGGGATTGAGGGGGTCGATCTCAAGGCCGCAACGGCGGCTTTGCGTGAAAGCGCTGGCCTTGCGGGATGCGAAACCCTGCGCCGCGAAGGCGCGCCCATTCCGCTGCGCCCCTTGGACGTGTGGGACAACGGGCGCGATGTGGTGCTGGCTGGCGATGCGGCAGGCGTCGTCGCGCCCTCCTCAGGCGAGGGGATTTATTATGCCATGGTCGGCGGCCGCGTTGCCGCTACGGCGGCGCAGGCGGCGCTGGCTTCGGGCCGTGGGCGCGATCTGGCCGTGGCGCGCAAGTTGTTCATGCGCGATCATAAAACCGTATTCCGCGTCTTGCGCCAAATGCAGGATGCCTATTACAAAAACGATGATCGGCGCGAGCGGTTCGTGTCCCTGTGCCACGATCTAGATGTGCAGCGCCTGACGTTCGAGGCCTATATGAACAAAGAAATGAAGTTTTCAAAACCGCTGGCGCATTTGAAGATTGGGCTTAAGAATATGTTGCATTTGACGGGGTTGGTAAAGCCTGCCTATGTCTAACAACATACAAACTGATGCGGGCCTAAACGATCTTATCCCCGCCTATCTGGACGGGGTGTTGCAACCCTTGGGCAAGCTAGAGGTGCATCGGCGCGGCCTGCGTCACCCTGCTATATCGGTGTTTATCATGGCCGATGATGGCAGCGCCCGCACGCTGATCCAGCGCCGCGCGGCGGGCAAGTATCACACGCCCAAAATGTGGGCCAATGCCTGCTGTACACATCCCCATTGGGGCGAGGACGCCCATACCGCCGCCACCCGCCGCGTGGGCCAAGAATTGGGGCTGCTTGCGCTGCCCCTGACCCATGCGGGGGGGCAAGAATACCGCGCGGATGTGGGCGGCGCACTGACCGAACACGAAGTCGTGGATATCTTTGTCGGCCATCTTTCCCCTGATGCCCCCTTGCCTTTTAACCCCGCCGAAGTGATGGCGGTGGAATGGGTCACCTTGCCAGACTTGGCCGCACGGATTGCGGCCGCCCCACAGGATTATACCCCTTGGCTGCAGATCTACTTGGCCAAGGGATGGGGCGAGATTGCTTTGCGCCCCAGTCCCCAAAGCGCGGCGTAAAGTCGGCCGGCATTGGCGGCAATTTGCGCGTGCGGCAATCGTCTGCGCGGGCTAAGGCTGCACACCCAAAATCCGCGCGGTGATTTTGCGCGCGCAGGGCGCGACAAAGAAAATCACAGGCACGGCAATGATTTAGACCCTTGCCTAAGCGCCCAAGAAATAGGCCAAAGGCCAACATTGGCGGCGGTGATGATAAAGGTCATCAAGTGTACCATGCAGGTGGATTTTTTTGGCGTGCATGGTGCTGCCTTTGGATAAAAAAGGAACTTAGGCACCATCGCGGGGTCCCTTCTCTACGCCGTACACTTTACATCCCAGTTAGGCTATGGCAGATTAAATGCATTTTGATATTAAAGATATTTTCAAGGGCGCGCAGATGGCTATCTCATTACAAAGTGTACCGACCGCAATTAATAGTCCCGCTGCCTTGTCGTTTAGTGTTGGATTGTTTCTGGCAATTATCGGGGCGACTCTCGGAATTGGGCCCATCGCAATCCTCCTTATAGCGCTTGTTTATTTTTGGAAAGAGCGCAGCCGTGCCCGTCTTTTGATTTCGATTCCAGTTTTCCAGTACTTGATTGTGCAGTTCGCGCTGACATGGTGGCATTCGGGCGAGATTTTCGCAATCGAGATACAGAGCTATTACCTTTTGCTGTTTTTCGCAGTTCCTGTCATTCATTTTTTTGTTATGGATTTTGAGTTTGATAAGAGATCGCTGGTGATCGGCATTGTTTCCGGGCTGGCGATATCCACCGCAATACTTGCTTATGATTTTTTCACTGTTTGGAATGGGAACTCATGCAGAGCCATGGCTTTTCAAACAAACCCGCTGCGGACAACGCTTCACATGGTTCCTCTTGCCAGTTTACTTATCGCTCTTCAGGCGCAGAAAGGAAGATTTGGGTGGATGTCTGCTGGCCTTGTTATTCTGATGTTGTTCACCGCAGGTAATTTAACTGGTTCGCGTATGACATTTTATTCTATTTTTGTGGTTCTGGCGCTGGTATTCATTTTCTTTATGAAATTTAAGAATTTTTTAGCTGCCAAAAGTCTTGCGTTTTCAGTGGCTGTTGGATTAATCTTCGTAGTTACTTTTGACACCACAGCAGGATGTGATTTTCTGAAAAGACTAAACAAAAATGTCACGAATTCATTCTCAATTCTAGCTAGTAAAGCGCTGGACTCTAACTTGATTGAGGAATCAGTTGAGGCACAAAAAGAGAATTCTGCCTTGCAAAATAATGGCGAAACGCACCAAGAGAACACCGAGATAACTTCGGAGGGTATTCCCATTTCGCAAACTTCGGAGGGTATTCGCCTTTCGCAAACTTCGGAGGGTATTCGCCTTTCGTTGTGGAAAGGTGCTGTCGCATCCATCCGGGCACATCCGTTTTTGGGCGAGGGAGCATTACGAGAGGTTGAAATTGCACGATTGGCCGACAGCACTCCGGGCGGTGGCGTTACGCATAATCAGTACTTAAGTTGGACAATTTGGGGTGGGGTCGTTTCGCTTATTTCGGCGGTGCTCTTTATGGGTACGCACTTTCTGACAACACAAAACAGATTTGCCGCAGCGGTATTCATTATTCCTTGGCTGACCAGTTCGCTTACGATCTCAACTCTTTACCAAGAAGGCACATTTGCAGAATTCGTGGTCACGCTTGTTGTGCTGATGCCCCTGTTGGGGATCAAAAAGACGCGTTGGATTTTTTCGCGGCCAAGTTAGCGGCGC
>CAMAWZ010000269.1 GCA_945861995.1 Pseudorhodobacter antarcticus | reverse complement strand
GTGCCGAGGGTCTGCGCCCTTTTCCGACTGCTCGGAAATGAGACAGATTTTATAGTGCGGCGAAAGCGCGGGCCGAAACGGTCAGCCAAAGTATCGCAGTGGGTATGGGTATACCTGCTGCGATGCGGTTGAACGGATGGGTGCTAAGTGTCTTGCCGTGTGGTGATGTTTAGGAAGGCCCCCCCTTCCGCACTATGGAAAAGAGCTGCCAAGCCATGCGTGTTTTGCCCGTTATCGCCTTGTGTATGATTTCTGCCTGTATGCCCCAAACTGGGGCGCAGGTGACAAGATCTTTTGCCAGTGACAAAGCAAGTGAGGGCATCGTTGCCCTTCCGCCGTCGCTTGGCCGATCGCCCGCGCCCAGTGCGGTGCGCGCGAATGCAGAGCTGCTGCACACATTTTTAGATTTGGAATTCAAAATGGAAAGCGGGCGCGCTTTGCCCGTGCTCACCCGTTTTGAAGGCCCGATCACCGTGCGCATGATCGGCGATGTGCCGTCTTCGGCGCGGGCCGAAATGGCGCGGCTGATCGCGCGGTTCCGCAATGAGGCGGGCATTGATATTTCCGAGGTCAGCGCAGGGCAACCTGCCTCGATCAACATTGATTTTCAGCCGCGCGCCGATATGGCCAAAGTGGTGCCAATGGCTGCCTGCTTTGTTGTGCCGCGCCTGACCTCTTTTGCCGACTACAAAACCCAGCGCAACAGCCCTGCTGTCGATTGGACAACCCTGACCGAGCGTCAGAATGTTGCGGTGTTTGTTCCCTCGGACACCTCGGCGCAAGAGGTGCGCGATTGCCTACACGAAGAAGTGGCCCAAGCGATGGGCCCGCTGAATGATCTGTATCACCTGCCCGATTCTGTCTTTAACGATGACAACTTCAACACGGTTCTGACCAGCTTTGATATGATGGTTCTGCGCCTGCATTATGCACCCGAATTGAAATCGGGCATGAATCAGGCCGAAGTGGCCCAGCGTTTGCCCAAAATTCTTGCGCGGATCAACCCGCGCGGCGAGGGTCTTGCGGGGCAATCGATGCGCATTGCGCCGCGCTCTTGGGTGGCTGCGGTCGAGCAAAGCTTTGGCGTGGGCGGCACCGCGGGTAGCCGCGTGCAAGCGGCTGAAAACATGCTGAACATCGCCATGGCGCAGGGCTGGCGTGATACACGCCTTGGCTTTAGCTATTTCGCCAAGGGGCGGGCCTTGTCGGCAGTAAGCCCCGCGAAAGCGGTCGCTGCCTTCGCAGAAGCCGCCCGTGTTTACCGCGCCTTACCTGGGGCAAGCGTGCAAGCGGCACATGTGGATATGCAACTGGCCGCAATTGCGCTGTCATCGGGGCAGTCTGCATCGGCGATTGATTTTGCCAACCGCGCTATTCCTGTGGCCCAGCGGGCAGAAAACGCATCCCTGCTGGCGACCTTGATGCTGATCAAGGCCGAAGCCTTGGAAAACGCAGGTCAAAGCGCCGCAGCGTCGGCGCTGCGTCTCGACTCTTTATCTTGGGCGCGCTATGGTTTTGGGGCAGAAGGCCTGATGCGTGCACGGCAATCCGAGATTGCCAACTTGGGAGCGCGCGGCCGCAAGTTATAGCGCGAAGGCGGCACTGCCGCCCGCACAAAGGGGGCAAACGTGCTGGTCATTTCGGGTATCGTGTTGGGCGCAATTTTGGGGCCGCTGCGCACGCGCCAATTGGGCGGCAAGCGCAACGATGCCCTGCATTATGGCGCGGCCTTTGCCTTGATCGGCGGTCTTCTGGGTGTATTTGCCACCATCATCGTGCACCGCCTTTCGGTGTAGGCGGCCCGCATGTTCGCGCCCCTTATCACCGCCTTGCGTGATCTAAGGGTTCCTGTGTCGTTGCTGGAATATCTAACCTTACTGCGTGTGGTGCAGGCGGGGCTGGCGACAAATGATGTGGATGGGTTCTACCTGCTGGCGCGCCTGACGCTGATCAAGGACGAGCGGCATTTTGATGCGTTTGATCGCGCCTTTTCCGCAGCCTTTGCAGGGGCGGATGCGATCAGCGCAGATGCTGTGATCCGCGCGCTGGACATCCCCAAAGAATGGCTGACCAAATTGGCCGAGGGCCATCTTTCCGCAGAAGAGCGCGACAAGATCAACGCCTTGGGCGGGCTAGAGGCGCTGATGGCCACGTTGCGACTGCGCCTTGCCGAGCAGCGCCAACGTCACCAAGGCGGCAATAAATGGATCGGCACGGCAGGCACCTCGCCCTTTGGGGCCTATGGCTATAACCCCGAAGGCATTCGCATCGGGCAAGACGGGAACCGCCACCACCGCGCGGTGAAAGTTTGGGATCAGCGCGACTATCGCGCGCTGGCAGGCGATACCAATATCGGCATTCGGTCGATCAAATTGGCGCTGCGGGCCTTGCGCCAATGGGCGCGCACGGGGGCCGAGGAGTTTGACCTGCCCGCCACCATCGCCGCCACCGCCGCGCAGGGTATGCTGAATGTGCAAATGCGCCCCACGCGGCGCATTGGGGTTAAGGTGCTGCTTTTTCTAGATATTGGCGGATCAATGGATGCCCATATCGCCGTGATGGAGCAGTTGTTTTCGGCCGCGAAATCCGAATTTCGCAGCCTGAACACGTTTTATTTTCACAATTGCCTATACGAAAAACTTTGGCGCGATCCTGCGCGGCGCTGGCACGAGGCGGTAAACACCGCCGACATCTTGCAGCAATTTGGCCCAGATCACCGCGCCATCTTTATTGGCGATGCCGCCATGTCACCCTATGAAATTTTGCAGCCAGGCGGCGCGGTTGAACATCACAACCCCGAGGCGGGGGCAGTCTGGCTGGCCCGCGCCATCGCGGCTTGGCCGCGCCATCTGTGGATCAACCCCGCGCCGCAGCCTGCTTGGGCCTATGCCCATTCCACCCAACTGATCGCGCAGGCCTTCGGCGGGCATATGGTGCCCTCGACGCTGGACGGCCTGGCGCGCGGGATGAAAGTGCTGAAATAAACGGCGCGCGATGCGGTGAGGGCGCGCCTACAAATCAGCCAAAGGTCTTGGCAAAGCACGCAGCCCGCCCCATATCTGGCACATGCTCAAACTCATCCCCTTCCTGCTGCCCGTCGTCTATGCGCTGCTGATGCTGCAGTTTTCGGTCTGGCGCACAAAATCAAAGTTGGCCGCGCAGTCCAAACCCCTCGCCGAGCCAAGCCTGATTGCCGCACTGGCCCCAATCGCTGCGGCCTTGGGGCAGCGGCAGATCCGCGTCAATGTCTATGATATTCCCGCCATCAACGGGCTGGCTGCGCCTGATGGGCAGATCTATCTGACCCAAGGTTTTGTCGATGCGTACCGTGCGGGGCGCGTTACGGCCCCCGAACTTGCCGCCGTCGTGGCGCATGAATTGGGCCATGTCAGCCTTGGCCATATGCGGCGGCGGATGATTGATTTTACGGGGCAAAATGCTGTTTTCGT
>CAMAWZ010000268.1 GCA_945861995.1 Pseudorhodobacter antarcticus | reverse complement strand
GATGATTTTCTTGGGCTTCAACTCGCCCGTGGCTTCTTTCAAATCATCGCGCAGTTGCTGCGCAAGGCTGTCCAGATCAATCGCGGCCAGCATTTCGCGGATCGCTTCTGCGCCGATATTGGCGGTGAAAGCGTCTGCGCCATACTGATCTTGCGCGTCAAGATAATCTTCTTCGCTCATCAACTGGCCATAGGACAGATCGGTCAGGCCCGGCTCAATCACGACATAGTTTTCGAAATACAAAATGCGTTCCAGATCGCGCAGTGTCATATCCAGCATCAGGCCGATACGGCTGGGCAGCGATTTTAGAAACCAAATGTGAGCCACTGGCGATGCCAGTTCGATATGGCCCATCCGTTCGCGCCGCACCTTTTGCAAGGTGACTTCGACGCCGCATTTTTCGCAGACAACGCCGCGATATTTCATACGTTTGTATTTGCCGCACAGGCATTCGTAATCTTTGATGGGGCCAAAGATACGCGCGCAGAACAAACCATCGCGTTCGGGTTTGAACGTGCGATAGTTGATGGTTTCTGGCTTTTTAATCTCGCCAAACGACCACGACAAAATCCGCTCTGGCGAGGCAAGGGAAACCTTGATCTCGTCAAAGGTTTTGACGGGGGCGACGGGGTTAAACGGGTTGTTGGTCAGTTCCTGGTTCATGTCCAAATCCTACAAAATTGGGGCGCGGGGAAGGGTGGCAGATTGTGGCGGGCGCGCCGTTGCGCGCCTGCCGCTAAAATCCGCTATTCCTCCTCCGCATCCAGGAGTTCCATATTCAGGCCAAGGCCGCGCACTTCTTTGACCAAGACGTTAAACGATTCTGGCACGCCAGCCTCGAAGTTGTCTTCGCCTTTGACGATGGACTCGTACACCTTGGTGCGGCCTGCCACATCGTCCGACTTGACGGTGAGCATTTCTTGCAACGTATAGGCTGCGCCATAAGCTTCCAGTGCCCATACCTCCATCTCGCCCAGACGCTGGCCCCCGAATTGGGCCTTACCGCCCAAGGGTTGCTGCGTGACAAGCGAGTATGGCCCGGTCGAGCGTGCGTGCAGCTTGTCGTCCACCAAGTGGTGAAGTTTCAGCATATACTTGACGCCCACTGTAACCTTACGTGCGAACTGCTCGCCGCTGCGGCCATCGAACACCACCGATTGACCCGATGTATCGAAACCTGCGCGTCTTAACGCATCGTTGACATCCGCTTCCTTGGCCCCGTCGAAAACGGGGGTCGCAATGGGAACGCCCTTGGTCACATTGCCCGCCAGTTCAAGGAAATCATCCTCGTTGCGGTTTGCGAATTCGGCGTCATAGGTCTCGTCGCCATAGGCAAAGCGTACCGCCTCGCGCACAGGGGTCATATCCCCCGAACGGCGGTATTCTTTCAGCGCCTCGTCGATTTTCAGGCCAAGGCCGCGCGCGGCCCAGCCCATGTGGGTTTCTAGGATCTGGCCCACGTTCATGCGCGAAGGCACGCCCAGCGGGTTTAGAACCAAATCAACAGCCGTGCCGTCGGCCAAGAAGGGCCTTGCTTCCACGGGCACAACTTTGGACACAACACCCTTGTTGCCGTGACGGCCTGCCATCTTGTCGCCCGGTTGCAGCTTGCGCTTAACCGCCACGAACACCTTGACCATTTTCATCACACCAGGGGGCAGATCGTCGCCACGGCGCACCTTTTCGACCTTGTCGTCAAAACGGTTGTCCAAGGCGCGCTTTTGCACCTCGTATTGGTCGTGCAGAGCTTCGACATCCTTGGCATCGTTTTCGTTTTCCAACGCCAACTGCCAATACTGACCGCGCGACAGCGTGCCCAGCAATTCGTCGTCAATCTTTGCGCCAGCTTTTACGCCTTTGGGGCCTTTGACAGCCACTTTGCCCATGATCAGCGCCTTCAAACGCGAATAGATGTTGCGTTCCAAAATGGTCAGCTCGTCATCGCGGTCGCGGGCCAGACGTTCAACTTCTTCACGCTCGATTTGCAGCGCGCGTTCGTCTTTGTCCACACCGTGGCGGTTGAAAACGCGCACTTCAACGATTGTGCCAAATGCCCCGGGGGGCAGGCGCAGCGAGGTGTCGCGCACGTCGGATGCTTTTTCACCAAAGATCGCGCGCAGCAGCTTTTCTTCGGGGGTCATTGGGCTTTCGCCCTTGGGCGTGATTTTACCCACCAGAATATCGCCGGGGATCACATCCGCGCCGATATACACAATGCCCGCCTCATCAAGGTTGCGCAGCGCTTCTTCGCCCACGTTTGGAATATCGCGGGTAATTTCCTCTGGCCCCAGTTTCGTATCGCGGGCCGCGACTTCGTATTCTTCGATATGGATCGAGGTGAACACGTCATCCTTCAGAATGCGCTCCGAAATCAGGATACTGTCTTCATAGTTATAGCCATTCCACGGCATGAAGGCCACGACCACGTTACGGCCAAGAGCCAGCTCGCCCATGTCGGTGCAGGGGCCGTCAGCCACGACTTCGCCGCGCAAAACGGTATCGCCCACCTTCACCAGCGGGCGCTGGTTGATGCAGGACGATTGGTTGGAACGCTTGAATTTGCGCAGACGGTAAATGTCTACGCCCGGCTCGCCTGGTTCCAGCATTTCGGTGGCGCGCACAACGATACGGCTTGCGTCCACTTGGTCAATCACACCTGCGCGGCGGGCCATAATGGCCGCGCCCGAATCGCGGGCCACAACAGCCTCAATCCCCGTGCCCACAAAAGGCGCATCCGCTTGCAGCAAAGGCACGGCCTGACGCTGCATGTTTGATCCCATCAGCGCGCGGTTGGCGTCGTCATTTTCCAAGAACGGAATAAGAGATGCCGCAACCGAAACCAATTGCTTTGGCGACACGTCGATCAGATCAATCGCTTCTGGTGGGTTCAACATGAATTCGCCCGCTTTGCGCGAGGAGATCAGATCATCCGTAAAGCGCCCTTCGGCGTCTTGCGCGGCGTTGGCCTGTGCAACCGTGTGGCGCATTTCTTCGGTGGCCGACATATAGACAACCTCGTCGGTCACCTTATTGTCGATAACTTTGCGATACGGTGTTTCGATAAAGCCATATTTGTTCACGCGCGCAAATGTGGCCAAGCTGTTGATGAGACCGATGTTTTGACCTTCGGGCGTTTCAATGGGGCACATACGGCCATAGTGGGTTGGGTGCACGTCGCGCACCTCAAAGCCCGCACGTTCACGCGTCAAACCACCAGGCCCAAGGGCCGACAGACGGCGCTTGTGCGTGACTTCGGACAGTGGGTTGGTTTGGTCCATAAACTGCGACAGCTGCGACGAGCCGAAGAATTCACGCACCGCCGCCGCCGCTGGTTTGGCGTTGATCAGGTCTTGCGGCATGATCGTGTCGATCTCTACCGAAGACATACGTTCTTTGATCGCACGTTCCATGCGCAGCAAACCAACGCGATATTGGTTTTCCATCAATTCGCCAACCGAGCGGACGCG
>CAMAWZ010000267.1 GCA_945861995.1 Pseudorhodobacter antarcticus | reverse complement strand
ATCGCGCCACATCGTTGGATCGCTGGCGGCAATGCGGGTCAAGTCGCGAAAGCCAGAAGCCGAGTATTGGATGACTTCGCTGTTTGATACCTGTTCCAAGTGATCTGCCACGCCGACCATGGTATAGGCAATCAAATGGGGGGTATGGCTGACCACGGCCAGCACCAAATCGTGGCGCTGCGCATCCATCGTATCAATCTTGGCCCCCATACCCGCCAGCAAGGACGACAGGCGCGCCACAGCGGCCCCGTCGCTGCCCTCGTGCGGGGTCAGCAGCCACCAGCGGTTTTCAAACAGGCTGGCAAAGCCCGCGCGGGGGCCTGAATATTCCGTACCTGCCAGCGGATGCCCTGGGATTAGGTGCACCCCTGCGGGCATATGCGGCGCAAGCGCGGCAACAACGGCAGCCTTGACCGAACCCACATCGGTGACAGTGGCCCCCGCCATCAGATGCGGGCCAATTTCGGCGGCAATCGCGCCCATTGCGCCCACAGGCACAGCCAGCACCACCAAATCTGCGCCTTTTACAGCATCCGCCGCCGTGTCCGTCACGCGGTCGCAAAACAATTCCAACGCCGTCGCGCGGGTCTGAGGCGTTTTGGCATAGCCCACAATCGCGCCCGCAAGACCGCGCGCGCGCATGGCATGGGCCATCGACGATGCAATCAGCCCCAAACCAATCAACGCAACGCGGTTGTAGATTGGGGCTGCGGGCATTTACTTTAAACCTTTGAATTGGCCGATGGCATAGGCAACGCGGCGGCAGGCGGCCTCGTCACCGATTGTGATGCGCAGGGCATGGGCCAGCCCGTAATTGGCCACATGACGCACGATAATGCCAACCGATTGCAAATGGGCGTCAACGGCCCGCGCCTCGGCCTCGTCGGCAAAGCGGGCCAGTACGAAATTGGCATGGCTTTCATCCACCTCAATGCCCATTTTGACCAGTTCGGCGTGCAACCAAGCGCGGCCACGGGTATTATCGATGACAGATTGGGCGATATGGGCTTGGTCACGCATGGCCGCCTCGGCCACGTCCAGCGCGACGTTCGACAGGTTAAACGGGCCGCGCACGCGGTTAAGCACATCAATAATCGCGCGGGGGCCGTAAGCCCAACCCACACGCATTCCGCCCAATCCATAAGCCTTGGAAAAGGTGCGCAGCATGACAACATTGTGCCGCTCCGTCACCAGCGAAGCGCCGCCATCATAGCCAGCCGCAAATTCGGCATAAGCCCCGTCCAGCACCAATATAACATTGGCAGGCAGTCCATCGGCCAGTTTGCGCAAGGCAGCCATCGGCACCATCGTGCCCGTCGGATTGGCAGGATTGGCGATAAACACAAGACGGGTCTTATCATCCACCGCCGCCAAAATCGCATCTACATCAACCGTGCGGTTCTTTTCGGGCACCTCAACGGGGGTCGCACCCGATGCAAGCGCGGAAATGCGGTACATCAAAAACCCGTGCTGAGTGTGGATCACGGACGTACGCGGCCCGCCGTAAGCCTGGCATAGAAAATGAATAATCTCATCGCTGCCCACCCCGCAAATGATGCGGCCCGCGTCCAGCCCATGCACATCAGCAATGGCGGCGCGCAGCGCGGCGTGGTCGGTGGAAGGGTACAGATGCAGTTTATGGACCGCGCGGGTCAAAGCCTCGCGCGCGGCATCCGATGGGCCAGAAAGATTTTCATTTGACGACAGTTTCAATGGGTTGGCCACGCCCGCAATTGCGGACTTACCCCCTTGATAAAGATCAATTTTCAGTATGCCCGAACGCGGGCGCACAGCAGTTGCCATGATATTCCCCAACTTCACCTAGCGCCTTTTAGCCGCGCCAGCCCCGTTGTGCCAGTACCTTTTGACCGCAAGGTCAGAGTTTAGCAAAAGTTAAACGGCCAGAAAGTTGACGAATTGCCACGCATCGGTTGCATCCCCGTCTTCGGCAAAGCGGTTGATGCGGTGGGAAAGCGGTGTCCAATCGGTATAATGCGCCTCGATACGGCCCAAATAGGGGCGCTGTACGGAAAGGCAGCGGGTATGATCCATTTCGTCCGCCTCGACAAAACCCGCATTTGGGTTTTCAATCGCCCAGACAATCGCCGCCAAAACGGCCGAGGTCACCTGCATACCCGTGGCGTTTTGATAGGGGGCCAGCGCGCGCGCCTGATCATTAGACAGACGCGATCCATACCACAGCGCGCCCTTGGCATGGCCGTAAATCAGCACGCCCAAATCATCTCCGCCCGATACAATTTCGTCCGCCGTCAGGATATGCTTTTCGCGCGGCAACTGGCCCGATCCGTTGATTTCATGCAGCGATAAAATCGCATCGGGGCATGGGTGATAGGCATAGTGGCAGGTTGGGCGAAAGGCCGCCTTATCACCCCGCCAAACAGTGTAGTAATCGGAAATTGACAGCGCTTCGTTATGCGTGACCACATACCCAAACTGCGGTCCAATATCGGGGCACCAACTGCGCACGCGGGTATCTGCGCCCGCGCGGTCGATCCAAATCGCATAGCCCGCGCCATCTTCAAAGGCGTGGCCGTTGGCGGGTAGGCGTTTTTCATGCGTCCCCCAGCCCAGTTCGGCAGGCTGGTAACCTTCGGACAAAAGGCCATCAACCGACCATGTGTTGACAAACACGCCAGCGGGGCGCGCGCGGGCGGAAACCTGCGTATCGCGTTCGGCCACATGCACGCCCTTGATACCAAGGTTTTGCATCAGGCTGGCCCACCCTTCGCGCGACTGCGGCGCATCTGCGGGCTGGCCCATATCGGCGGCAAGGCGCAGCATCGCTTCTTTCAGCAGCCACGACACCATGCCCGGATTTGCCCCGCAGCACGAGATGGACGTGGGCCCGCCTGCATAGTTTTTGCCCAAACCGCGCACTTTTTCGCGCAAGGGGTAATTGGTGCGCGCGGCATTGGGCAGCGGGCTGCCAAAGTAAAACCCAGGCCAAGGTTCAATCACTGTATCCAGATACATCACGCCAAGGCGCTGACACAGCAGCATAATTTCAATGCTGTCCACATCCACCGACAGATTAACAACCATGCCGCGCCCATTTGGAAACAGCGCTGATAGCGTGGGTTCCAGATTTTCGGGGGTTAGGGCCAGCGGCATATGGGCAATGCCATGATCTGCCAGAATAGGCGCAAAATCGGACAAAGGTTCGATGACGGTGATCTGCGCAGGATCAATAGCGATATGCCGCAAGATCAGGGGCAACGTACCCCGCCCGATAGATCCGAAACCGATTATCACCAAAGGCCCGTCAAAACGGGCGTGAACCTGCGCGGGGACAGTCATTTTAACTTGCCCGTGCGCGCCGAAAGCCAATCCATCGCCGCCAAAAGCACACCCGACATAACAAAGGTCAGGTGAATAACCACCATCCAATACAGCGTGTTTTCGTCAACCACATAGGTGTCAGGCTTGCCCAAAGACATAAAGACCTTC
>CAMAWZ010000266.1 GCA_945861995.1 Pseudorhodobacter antarcticus | reverse complement strand
CACTCTACCCTACACCCCCCTATGGCCCATGCTCCCCCCCTAGGAGCCTCCTGGGAGGAGCGTTATCAGTTTCTGGGGATTGCGTGGTGTAGGTCAGGCGAAGCACATCTGGGCCATTAGAAATGTAGACCAAATGGTAGACCACAAAGAGCCTAATTGTCATGAACTACCTATCATAGTATCCAATAAAAACAGGGTGTTAGATTTTGAGTGGAGCCTAGGTGAGGATACAGCACCCTTCACCCGCTCCAATCACCGCCACAGACTATCCGTTATAGATAAACCCGTTCACAGGGTTCACGCGGCCCAAGGACTCGCCACTGTTTTCCACGCGCACGCGGCTCCAATCGCCAGCGTCTGACACGTCGATCACGCGGTCGTCTAAGGTGACTTTACCGCGCGACCAATTGGCTTGCACAACCAAAATCTCGCGGTCTGAAATCAACCCGCTGACCACGGCGACATGGCCCTTGGGCATAGATTTGCCGGCCGCAAAGGCCATAACCGCGCCGACTTTTGGCTCTTGGCTGCGCTGATAGCGGCCTTTGGCTTGTTCCCACCACGTTTTGGCATTGCCGCGCAACGACAATCCCGTGACCATTCGGGCAAAAGGCACGCACCACCAACGGCCCTGCGGTTTGTTGTCCAGCGCATACTGCACACCGTGTTTCACCGCCGCGCGGCTGGCCACGTCTGCGCCGCCCATCTGCCGTGCCTCGCGGGCGGCAATACGCTGTGCTTTGCGGTCGGCGCGCAGGGCCGCGCGTTCGGCTTTGGCCTTAGGGTTTGGGTTCAGCAGGGCGAACAGCCCTTGCTTGGGGGCCAAGAGTTGCACTTCGGCGGCTGAGGGATCAAGTTTTGCAGAAGGCTGCGCCAAAACTGGCGCTGCCATCATCCACAAACCAAACATTATCAGCGACATAAGTACCCGCATCTTTCACCCCTTACAACTAATTAACCACGATATGCGCCGCGCAAAGCGCAGGCTCAAGGCGCAAGAAAAACCTTGCGCGAAGCTTTGCCGACGGCCCACTTTTCTTTTGTGCTGCCTTGGGTTAGCCAAGGCCATCATTTGAAAGGAAATCGATCATGACCGAAATCACACGCTATGGCATTGGCCCCCGTATGTCCGAGGCAGTTGCCTATAACGGCATCGTTTGGGTGGCGGGCCAAGTTGGCAACCCTGGTGATGACCTCACCGCGCAGACCAAAACCTGCCTTGCCGAAGTAGACCGCATTTTGGCCGCAGCGGGCACCGACAAAACCCGTATTCTCAGCGCGCAAATCTGGCTGGCAGACATGGCCGATTTTCCCGCTATGAATGCGGTTTGGGATAGATGGGTTCCTGCTGGCCACACGCCTGCACGCGCAACCGGCGAAGCAAAGCTTGCCGCCCCTGCCTACAAGGTCGAAGTGATCGTGACCGCAGCGCTGGCGTAACCCCTCGCCGCCCCGCCACTGCGCGCTGCACCCTTAAGCGCAGTGGCGGGGCGCAGAATTTGAGATGCAGCACATTTCAAAGTTAATCGTTTTTTTACATGTTGCATTATTTGGGATCAAAACATATCTTTTCGGATATTCACATACCATAAGGTGTAATCATAAGATTCTTACGATTATAGTCATGGTCTGTGGTTGGTGTGATGTCACAGATAGGAAATCCTTATGTTTAGCCTCAAAACCTCGACTGCAAAATCTTTGCTGCTGGGCACTGTGCTGGCTTCGGCCCTCATTGCACCATTACCCGCAACTGCACAAAACACCTACGTCATGGTTGTGAATATGCGCAGCACTGACGGGGTCTATCGCCCTGCCATACGCGTTGTGCGCAACGGACAGGTCTTCTTTTATCGCACCGATGATGTCGAAGCGGAAAATCCGCTTACTGTTGCTATTTTGCGCAACAAGGCCCAGCTCATGACATGGCTGATGGAAAACGCAGGCCTGACCAGCGCTGAAGCAGATTCCATCGTCATTGAAGAGCCGTACTCAAGCCCCAAAACCAAAGGTGACGTTGATGAGACGGGCGGCGAAGATCCTGATGACGAATGCTCGTGCGGCTACCAGTGCGGGGAAGATTTCTTCTGCTGGGACAAAGATATCGGCATGAATGACGCGCTGCTGGAAAGCCTGCAATTTGCCAACCTGACCGTTGCAGATTTGGACGAGGCGCAGCGTATGTCGGCCTACGCCACGCTGTAACATGCCACGCACAGGGCCAAATGTTCTGCTTGCCAACGAGGCAGGAGCAGGACGCGGCCATATCGCGCATCTTGCCCATATGGTCAAACATATGGGCAAGGATTGCACATTTTATGCGGGGCTTTATTCCGCCACCCACGCAAAAGACCTGCACGATTTAGGTGTTGAAACCTTTCGCATCAAAGGCATGGGTAAGACCGCCGCCGCGATGTCCAACCCTGGACTGGAAGGGTATGGCACTTGGGGGGACTATTTGTTTTCCATTGGCCTTGCGCGCGAAAATTTGGTGCGCCGCAAATTGGCTGAATGGATTGAACAGATCAAGGCGCGCGACATTTCTATTGTTGTCGCGGCCTATGCGCCGCTGGCGATGCTGGCGGCGCGTATTGTCAAAGAACAGGGACGTGATCTTGCGCTGATTGGGGTCAGCACGGGATATGGTTTGCCGCCAGCCTCGCTGGACAGCTTTCCCGTGCTTTTGCCCGATCTTGCCCTGTCCACGCGCGACGAATCGGATGTTTTGACTATGCTAAACGGGGTTTTAGCCGATTTTGGTGCCAGCCCCTTGCCCAAAATTCCCGCCCTGTACGAGGTGGATTTGGCCGTGCCGCTGTGCTTCTCCTTTCTTGATCCTTACCGCAAATGGCGCAAGCCCGAAGATTTGGTGCTGCCTTTGGTCAATGTGCAGCCCGAATTGGGCCAAGGCGGCAATGAAGTTTTCGTCTATTTTTCCACCAAAGAATTGAACGAACCCGAAATTGTGCAGGCGCTGTGCGATCTACCCTTGCCGCGCCGTGGGTTTTTTCCCGCTGCCGATGATGCGATGAAGCAGCGCTTGGCGGCATCGGGGGTCATTGTTGAAAATGGCCCGGTTCCGATTGATCTTTTGGCCGCACGCAGCGCGCTATTTCTGAATTCGGCGCAGGGCGGCGTGATCAATATGTGCAGCGTGCTGGGCCGCCCCCAAGTGGGCCTGCCCCAGCACCTAGAACAAACGTTCAACGCCCGCCGCGCCGCCCAGCAAGGCGTGATGGAATTGTTGGAACGACCAAACCGCAAGGCCGAGACGATCAAAAATGCCTTGATGCGGTGCTATCACAGCGCAACGATGCAGGCCCGTGCGCGCGCGTTTTCCGCTGATTTGTTGGCACAAATGGCCAATTCGGGGCCAAGCCTTGGCCAGCGATTGGCCCCGTTTTTGGGCGCCCGCCGCGCCAATATCTAAGTGTCGCGCGCGGATTTGCAACCTTAACATGCAAAATATCACGGCGCGGCGGACA
>CAMAWZ010000265.1 GCA_945861995.1 Pseudorhodobacter antarcticus | reverse complement strand
CGGTGGCTGTCGACGCGGTAAATACGTTCGGTCAGGCGCGGGATGTGTTCTTCGGCAATACCGCTGCCCGCATCTTGCACCCAAAAACAATAGGCGGGCCCGCGCAGGGTAACTGTCTCTGTCAGCCCCACTTCTACGTGCCCGCCCTTGACACTGCCGTATTTGATGGCGTTTTCAACCAGATTGCCGACCACTTGCATGATCTGATCTGCATCGGCAAACAGATTGCGCGGCGCGTCCAGCCCCTTAACCTCTAGCGTGACCTCGGCGCGCTGTGCCAAGGGGCGCAAGCCGTCAACCGCCTGCGCAATTGTCGCAGCAAGGTCGATTTCCGTATCGGGGCGCAAGCGTTCTTGCGCCTCAACGCGCGACAAATGCAGCAGATCGGTGACAAGGCGGTTCATCCGTTCGGCCTCGGTTGCCATGATCTCCAAAAACCGAGCCCGCGCCGCAGCATCTTCGCGCGCGGGGCCTTGCAATGTTTCGATAAAACCTTGCAGCGCCGTCAGGGGGGTGCGCAATTCATGGCTGACATTTGCCACAAAATCACGCCGCATTTGGTCAGTTTGCTCTTGCGGGCTGACATCTTCAAACACGCAAATCGCGCCATTTGGCACGGGCGAAATGGTAATGGCAAAACTGGCCTCTTGATCGCTGGGACGCATGGTCAATCGCAGCGTTGCGCCCGTGCCCGTGTAAAGACAATTGGCCACAGACTCCAAAACCTCGGGCTGGCGCAGCGTCAGCCCATAATGGCGCCCCTGCAGTGCGGGGCCGAATAACGCGGCCGCCGTTGGGTTGGCCATAGCAACTTTTGAATCGCGCGCCACCAAGATCGCAGCGTGGGGAAAACCTGCGAGCAATGCGGGTAGGAAGTCCTCTACGAATGCGTTATTCTCCTTAAAGTTGAACACTTCATTAACCTTTTCGTGTTATCATGATGGAATGTCAACAAAAACAAGATGATAGGTATTGCGTTAACCATGTTTTTGCGACAGAACGATGACAACTATGTGTCATTTCACTACGGTATCGATCGTTTCCTTGGGCCATTTGGCCAGATTTATGCCTACGGATACTGGCACGATGAATGAAGATAACTCAACCTCTGCTGTGCGGCCCGATGTCGGAGTGGGGACATTGGTCTTTGGCCTGCCGCTTCGCAGCGATGCTGTAGTGCGGTTAGATCTGGGCAGCAACGTTTATCCAGCAGATTGCCTAACGATCAATGCCACCCAACTGGCACAGGCAACGCGGGTGGTATGCTCGCTTTTCCCGAACCAGGGTGATCGCCAAAACGATGCTGTTTCGGTAATCGAGGCGCTGGGCCAACTGGGCTACAGCGGCGAAATTTGGGTTTTGGCACCGCCCTTGTTGCGCCCGAAAATGGTAGAAAGCGAATTGCGCGGTATGGCAAAAGGGGTATCTTTAAAACTGCTTGCAGGCCATTTACCCCCCTTGACCGAAATTTAGCGCGCAACACTAGGGTTATCGCGCTGATAGATCCAATCATGTGCAGGGTCGTTTTGAAAGCGCCAATTGCGGCGCGGCCCAGCCATTACATTTAGAGAATACATCTCATACCCATAAGGCGCGCCGCAAGGGTGATGGCCGCGCGGCACCAGCACAACATCGTGGTTTTTCACCGCCATCGTTTCATCCAAGCTGCCGTCTTCTGTGTACACGCGCTGAATGCCATAGCCCTGCGCAGGGTTCAGACGGTGGTAATAGGTTTCCTCAAGATAGGTCATGTTCGGAAAATCATTCTCGTCATGCCGATGCGGCGGATAAGACGACCAGTTGCCCGCGGGGGTGAAGACTTCGGTCACCAAAAGGCTAGAGGCCACATCGCGACCCTCCATCGCGATATTGTTGATATAGCGCGTATTGGCACCTTGCCCGCGCGGGGTAAGATCAATGCCGTCAGGCCCAAGGCGGGCGGCGGGATAGTCTGCAATCGCGGGGGCCGAACAGATCGCAATCGTGCAATCGGTTGTTGCACGCACGTCCCATTGGCTGCTTGCGGGCAGGTACAGGCAATGGGGCGCGGATTTTTCAAACACGTCCAACCGGTTCCCCATTTGGCCCCAATTTTGCCCCGCCCCATTCACCTGCGCATGGCCTTCGACCATAACCAAAATCACCTCGGTGCTGCCCGTTTTGCCTTGCGCAACATCGCCCGCCTTTAGGCGGTGCAGCGCAAAACCAACATAGCCCCAACCCGCGCTTTGCGGGGTGATATCATGCACCAATCCATGGGTTCCAACTGGTTTGCGCAGCAGATCCATCGGCTATCCTTTGTCCAAACCCGCACGGCGGGCAAAGCCCTTTAGCGCGCGCAGGCCCATGGTTTGATACTCCAACGGGACGCGCACCGAGGGGTCTTGCTCTGCCTCGATCACCAGCCAACCCGAATAGCCATTGGCAGCGGCCACTTCCAAAACGCTGTAAAAGTCCACGACCCCGTCGGCATCGCCAGGCACCGTGAATACCCCGCGCCGCACGCCTTCCAAAAAGGAAAGACCCTGCTCGCGGACACCGCGCATGACATCAGGGCGCACATTCTTGGCATGAATATGGGCCACGCGGCCCATATGCCGCTTGGCCAAACGCACAGGATCGCCGCCCCCGAAATAGCAGTGCCCCGTATCCAGCAGCAGGTGCAAATGCGGGCCAGTTTCGGCCATCAGGCGGTCAATTTCCCATTCAGCCTCGATCACCGTGCCCATGTGGTGGTGATACACCATCGTGACACCTTGCGCGGCGGTATAGGCGGCAAGCGCCTCGATCGCCGCAGCAAACGGTTTCCATTGCGCCGCAGTCAGGCGCGGGCGGTCATTGACCGCCATGTCATCGTTGCCATGGATCGCGTTCGAGGTTTCGCACACGATCACAACCTTGCAACCCATCGCTTTGAGGAGGTCAAGAAAAGGCTGAATCGCGGCCTTTTCCGTTTCCAAATCATTAACCAGCAGATTGGTCGAATGCCAGCCAGACACATATTTCAGCCCGCGCGGATCTAATTCTGCGTGCAGACCTTCGGGCGTTGTGGGCAGTTTGTGCCCCTTTTCAATACCGTCAAAGCCAATGGCAGCCGCCTCGTCCAAGCATTGTGCCAGCGGAATATGCGCGCCAAGGCTGCGGTCGTCATCGTTCGTCCAGGCAATGGGATTTGTGCCGTAAAGGATCATGTATCACCTAAGGTTTAATCAGCAAGACGCTGAATTTTCTTGTTTTTCTCAAAATGGGCGCGGCTGGCTTGCACCTCGACGCGCGTCGATACTTCGGGAACACCCACTTCCCACCAGGTTCCGCCCGCCTCGGTGCTGGGCCACGGGTCGGTGTCAATCACAATCACAACTGGAATGGCGCTGCCCTTTGCGGCGGTGAGTTCGGCCTCAAGTGCGGCAATCGATGCCACTTTCACCGCCCGCGCGCCCATCGCGCCCGCATGCGCGGCAAAGTCGATGTGGCTGGGATTCACGTGGTAACTCTCATCCAAAAGGTTGTTAA
>CAMAWZ010000264.1 GCA_945861995.1 Pseudorhodobacter antarcticus | reverse complement strand
AACGCCAGCGCGAACTTGACGCAGGATAGGGGCGCTAGCCTGCTCTTGCACTTTCACTTTGGCTCAAATACCTCCGCGCACAGCGCACCTTGTCGCAAACCCGCCCTGGAAAGGATATCCCATGACCCAGCGTATTGCCCTGATCACTGGTGCATCGCGCGGCCTTGGCGCCGCTTTGGCCGAGGGGTTGGCCCTGCGCGGCTGGCATGTAGTGGCGCTGGCGCGCACGACGGGCGCACTCGAGGAATTGGACGACCGCGTCAAGTCGCATAAAAGCCCGGGCGCAGGCGCGCTGACGCTGGCTCCGATGGATATCACCGACATGGGCGCAATGCAGCATCTGTGCCTGAATATCCATCAGCGCTGGGGCGGGCTGCAACTTTGGGTGCACACAGCGGTTCATGCGGCCCCGCTGGCCCCAGCGGGGTCACTGGATGCCAAAGATTGGGCGAAGTCGGTGGCCTGTAACGTCACGGCCACGGGCAATTTGATCCCGCTGGTCGAACCCCTTTTGCGTGATGGGAACGGAACAGCGCTGTTCGTGGATGATCCGCGCGGCGGGGATAGGTTTTTCGCAGCCTACGGGGCCAGCAAGGCCGCGCAACTCGCGCTGGCGCGGTCTTGGGCGGCAGAAACAGTCAAGACAGGCCCGCGCGTTATCATCACAGCCCCTGCCCCGATGGCCACCGCCACCCGCGCGCGGTTTTACCCTGGCGAAGATCGCAGCAAACTGGCCGATCCGCGCGCCGAGGCGGCTAAAATCATCGACATGTTTATGGATTTCTAAAGGGCGTCACTCGATCAGTGCGGTTTCAATCGCCGCCCAAAGCGGCCCCAAAGGTTCGATTCCCACCGATAGGCGTACAAAGCCTAACGGCACGCCATCGCCCCAGCGCGCGCGCCGCTCGCCCGACGTATGCACGCCGCCAAAACTGGTGGCCTGCTCGATCATGGGGCAGCGGGACAGAAACCGCTCCGCCCGCCCCTCATCGGCAAAGGTCATGCCGATCAAAAAGCCAAACCCAGACATTTGCCGCCGCGCCAAATCGTGATCGCGGTCCTCTGGCAATCCCAGATAGCGCAGTGCAGTCAGCGCCTTGTGGCCTTGCAACCGCCGCGCAATCTCGCCCGCATTTTCGCACATACGGGTCAGGCGCAATTCTAACGTCTCTAGCCCGCGATGCACCAGCCACGCATCAAACGGGCTGGGAATGGCCCCAGACATACGCCGCCAATCGGACACGCGCGTCATCAACGCCCCATTGCGCCCTGCCACATGCCCAAACAGCACATCTCCGTGCCCTGCGGGGGCTTTGGTATCTGCCGCCACCACCAAATCGGCCCCCAAATCCAAAGGGCGCTGCAGCAGCGGCGTCATGGTGGTGTTGTCCACAATCACCTTCGCCCCCGCCGCATGGGCGCGGGCCGCGACACCCGCTATATCCACCATGTCCAAAAACGGGTTGGTTGGGGTCTCAACATAAACCACAGATGCGCCTGCAAAATCCGCCGCCGCATAATCACGGGCGGCCAAAAACTGCACATCCACCCCCAATGGGCGCAAGAAAGTCTCGGCAAAAACGCGGGTGACGTAATAGCCATCGCTTGGCAAAACGACGCGCCCGCCGCCCTGCACACAGGCCATCAACGCCGCCGATATGGCCGCCATGCCTGACGGAAAGGCAAGGCTGGGCGCGTCTTCCAGCAGGGTCAATTGCGCCTCGACCGCGTCCCATGTCGGATTGCCCGCGCGGGTATAAAAATGGCCGCCCGCCTGCACTGTTGGCAAGTGATAGGCTGATGTCATCACAATTGGCTTGGCAATGGGATCACCCTGCGCAAGGTGCTCTTTGCGGTGATGCAGCATCATGGCTGCGCGCTGTAGATCATCCTCGCGCACCACTTCCCCTTTCACTTTGGCCCAAATACCTATGCGGCCTCGCCACTAAACCAGCTTGGCAGGAAAGCCTTCCGCGCGCAAATCTGTTCCCAGCAAATCTTCCAGCAGCTTGGCAATCATCGGCGATTGCGCTTCGCCGCCATAGGCCGCTTTGGCGGCGATATAGGTCTGGTTGGTCATCGATGCCAAATCCAAAGGCACACCAAATTCGCGCCCAAACCCCAGCGCAAAGCCCAAATCCTTCAGCGCCAGATCGACGTTAAAGGCAATATCATAGCTGCCGTTCAAAATCAGCGCGCCTTCTGTTTCATGAACGAAGGAATTGCCCGAAGACGCCGCAATAGCATGCCAGCTTTGCGCCAAATCAAGGCCTCCGCGTTTGGCCAGCATCAACGCCTCGGATGTGGCCTTTAGGTGAATAAAGGCCAGCATATTGGTAATAACCTTGATAATCGCCGATGACCCGAGCGGCCCCATGTGGAAAATGCGGTCCCCCATGGCGGCCATAGCGCCGTGGTGCAGATCGAACAACGCTTTTGACCCACCCGCCAGCATGGTGATCTTGCCTTGGGCTGCCAAATGTACCCCGCCTGTGACGGGCAGTTCCATCATCTCGTGCCCCGCATCTGCGGCGATTTTGGCAAAAGCCAGCACTTCCTCGCGCCCCAAGGTCGACATTTCCACCCAAGACGCCCCCGCCTTCATATGCGGCAGGATATTGCGCAAAACACTTTCGGAAACGCGCGGGCTGGGCAGGCAGGTGATCACGTGATCCACGCTGGATGCCACCTCTTCGGCGCTGCTGGCAAGTGTCGCCCCCGCAGCCACCAGTGGGGCGGCAAGCGCGGGGTTCAAATCATAAACTGTCAGCCCAAAGCCCGCCTTCAAAAGGCAGCCCGCACAGGCCGCCCCCAAATTGCCAAGGCCGATATAACCGTAATGCATGCTCATTCGTCCTCGCCCCAACCCACAATCGCCTTGACCTCGCAGAAATCATGGATGCCATAGGCCCCATATTCGCGC
Organism: Pseudorhodobacter antarcticus; assembly: GCA_945861995.1. Taxonomy (GTDB): domain Bacteria; phylum Pseudomonadota; class Alphaproteobacteria; order Rhodobacterales; family Rhodobacteraceae; genus Cypionkella; species Cypionkella antarctica_B. The sequence goes on along the minus strand of CAMAWZ010000264.1, from coordinate 598 downwards.
CCATTGCCCGATTGTTTGTACCCGCCAAACGGCGCGTGAATATCCCATGCGGGATAGTTCAGGTTCACCGTGCCCGCGCGCATCCGCCGCGCAACGGCCCGCGCCTCGTCCACAGGGCCGCTGATATAGGCGGCAAGCCCGTATTCGGTATCATTGCCCACGCGCACGGCCTCGTCCACGCTGTCATAGGGGATCAGCACCAGCACGGGGCCAAAGATTTCTTCGCGCGCGATGGTCATATCATTGGTCACATCGGCAAACACCGTGGGGCGCACGAACCAGCCGCGATTGACCCCTTCAGGGCGGCCAATGCCGCCTGTCACCAGTGTCGCGCCTTCGGAAATGCCCTTTTCAATCAGGCCCTGCACTTTGGTAAACTGCATTTTTGAAACCAGCGGCCCCATCATCGTGGCTTCAACGCTCGGATCGCCCACCACAATGCCTTCTGCCGCCGCCTTGGCCGCCGCCACAGCCACATCGCGCGCTGCGCGCGGGATGAACATGCGCGTGGCCGCATCACACGATTGGCCCGTATTCGTCATCATCGCCGCCGTGCCATCGGCAACCGCCTGCGCAATATCGGCGGATAGCAGGATAA
>CAMAWZ010000263.1 GCA_945861995.1 Pseudorhodobacter antarcticus | reverse complement strand
ATGGGTTGGTGTTTTTTTCGCACCAATTGGGCAGTTTTTTAGGCGTTTGGCTGGGCGGGCGGATGTATGATATCACGGGCGGCTATACGCTGGTGTGGTGGATTGGCGTGGGGGTTGGCGCGTTTTCGGCGCTGATCCATCTGCCTATCCGCGAATCTCGCACGGTTGCTGTTGCCTGATTGCCGCATCGTTACGCAAACCACTTTCCCCCAGCGCCTGCTTGGGATAAAGCGCAGCGTTCCTGATGGTCAGGACAACTAAAGGAGAACCCCGATGGGCTATAAGGTCGTCGTCGCGGGTGCCACGGGTAACGTGGGCCGCGAAATGCTGAATATCCTCGCCGAGCGCGAGTTTCCTGTGGATGAGATTGCCGCCTTGGCAAGCCGAAAATCCTTGGGCACTGAAATCAGCTTTGGGGATAAGACCGTCAAGACCAAGGATTTGGACACCTTTGATTTTGCAGGCTGGGACATTGCCCTGTTCGCCGTTGGGTCAGAGGCGACCAAAATCTATGCGCCAAAAGCTGCCGCTGCGGGCTGCATCGTGATTGATAACTCGTCGCTGTATCGCTACGACCCCGCCGTGCCGCTGATTGTGCCCGAAGTGAACCCAGACGCGATCATGGGCTATAAGAACAAAAACATCATCGCGAACCCAAACTGTTCCACCGCACAGATGGTTGTGGCGCTAAAGCCGCTGCACGACCGCGCGCGGATTAAGCGGGTGGTCGTGTCTACCTATCAGTCCGTGTCGGGCGCGGGCAAGGAAGGGGTTGACGAGCTGTGGGATCAGACCAAAGCCATCTATAACCCAACCGACAATGTGCCGCCGAAAAAGTTTTCCAAACAAATCGCGTTCAACGTGATTCCACACATCGACGTGTTCTTGGATGATGGTTCCACCAAAGAAGAATGGAAAATGGTGGCCGAAACCAAGAAAATCCTTGATCCAAAGATCAAGGTCACCGCGACCTGTGTGCGCGTGCCTGTTTTTGTGGGCCATTCGGAATCGATCAATATCGAGTTTGAAGATTTCCTAGACGAGCATGAGGCCCGCGATATTTTGCGCGAATCCCCAGGCATCATGGTGATCGATAAGCGCGAGGCGGGCGGTTACATCACCCCCATCGAATGTGTGGGCGATTATGCCACTTATATCAGCCGCATTCGCCAAGACAGCACGATTGATAACGGCATCAATCTGTGGTGCGTGTCCGATAACCTACGCAAAGGCGCGGCGCTGAACGCGGTGCAAATTGCCGAACTGCTGGGCAATCGCGTGTTGAAAAAGGGCTGATGGCCCACAGGTTGACGCAACGGAAACCCCGCCCATGGCGGGGTTTTTGCGTTGTTTTCCCAATGGGTGAATCCTTAGTTAAATTATTTCCTTGCCTTAGCGCAGAATTAGGAATTTCATCCGCCTCAGGCCTAGGCGGCACAGACCCGCCCGACCAAATCACAACTTGGAGATGTTCAATGAAATTTACCAAACTGATGTCCATTTCCGCGATGGCCCTGATGGCCGCAGGCGCGGTGCAGGCCAAGACGCTGGTGTTCTGTTCGGAAGGCAGCCCCGAAGGGTTTGACCCCGCCCCGTACACCGCAGGCACCACGTTCGATGCTTCGTCCAAGGCGATCTATAACCGCCTTGTTGAGTTTGCCCCCGGCACTACCAATGTACAGCCCGCGCTTGCCGAAAGCTGGGAAGTTTCTGCCGATGGCATGGAAGTGACGTTTAAGCTGCGCCAAGGCGTGAAATTCCACACCACAGACTTTTTCACCCCCACCCGCGATTTCAACGCCGATGACGTGATCTTTTCCTTTACCCGTCAGGGCGATGCCGCCAACCCTTGGAACCAGTACATCGCTGGCATCACCTATGAATACTATTCGGGTATGGAAATGGCGACCGTCATCAAAGAGATGGTCAAAGTTGATGATTACACCGTGAAATTCGTGCTGTCGCGCCCCGAAGCGCCGTTTTTGGCGAACATGGCGATGGATTTTGCATCCATCCTATCCAAAGAATATGCCGATGGCTTGGATGCGGCTGGCACTAAGGAAAACCTCAATTCCGCCCCCGTGGGCACTGGCCCGTTCCAATTTGTCGCCTATGAAAAAGACGCTGTTATTCGCTATAAGGCGAATGCAGACTATTTCGGCGGCAAGCCTGCAGTGGATGATCTGGTTTTTGCCATCACCCTAGACCCTGCCGTTCGGATGCAAAAACTGCAAGCGGGCGAATGTCATGTCGCCCCCTATCCAGCGCCCGCCGATTTGGCCGCGTTAAAGGCCGACCCGAACCTGACAGTTATGGAACAGGCAGGGCTGAACGTGGCCTACCTTGCCTATAACACCAGCGTTGCGCCATTTGATAACCCAGACGTGCGCAAGGCACTAAATATGGCGATTGATAAGGATGCAATCCTTGAAGCCGTCTATCAAGGTACGGGCCAAAAGGCGAAAAACCCAATTCCACCCACAATGTGGAGCTATAATGACGCCGTCACCGACGACGCCTATGATCCAGAGGCCGCCAAGGCCGCACTCGACGCGGCGGGCGTTTCTGGTCTGACGATGAAGGTTTGGGCCATGCCCGTGCAGCGCCCCTACATGCCCAACGCCCAGCGCGCGGCAGAGCTTATTCAGGCCGATTTCGCAGCGGTTGGCGTGACAGTCGAGATTGTCACCTATGAATGGGGCGAATATCTGAAGAAATCGTCCGAAAAGGCCCGCGATGGTGCTGTCATCTTGGGTTGGACTGGCGATAACGGCGATCCAGACAACTTTATGGGCGTTCTTTTGGGCTGCGCTGCGGCAACCGATGGCGGTTCCAACCGTGCGCAGTGGTGTGATGCCGATTTTGATGCGCTGATCCAAAAGGCAAAAGTCACCGCTGACCAGGCCGAACGCGCCAAGCTATACGAAGAAGCGCAGCTGATCTTTAAGGCAAAGGCACCTTGGGCAACGCTGGGCCATTCGACCGTGTTCATGCCAATGTCGACCAAAGTGTCGGGCTATGTCATGGACCCGCTGGGCAGCCACAGCTTTGCAGGCGTTGATGTTGCCGAATAACGCGATCTGAAGCTTTGGGCGCGCGGGGACACTCTCGCGCGCCCGATTTATTGGACACCTTATGATTAGATTCTTCCTTGGCAAACTGGCCTATGTGATCCCGACATTTTTCGGCATCACTTTGGTGGCCTTTGGCTTTGTTCGCGTTCTTCCGGGTGATCCGGTGCTGCTTCTCGCGGGCGAGCGGGGGCTAACCCCTGAACGCTACGAAATGCTGCTGCATCAACTGGGCTTTGACCGCCCGCTGTGGCAGCACTATCTGGATTACCTGTGGAAACTGGCGCATGGCGATTTGGGCATTTCGCTGGTCACCAAAAAACCGGTCTTGACCGAATTTTTCACCCTATTCCCCGCCACAGTCGAACTGGGCCTGTGCGCGATAATCCTTGCCACGGCCATTGGCATTCCTTTGGGCGTTATGGCGGCGCTAAAACGCGGCACGATGTTTGATCAGCTGACCATGGGCGCGGCCCTA
>CAMAWZ010000262.1 GCA_945861995.1 Pseudorhodobacter antarcticus | reverse complement strand
GCAATTGGGTAGCCGGCGGCCAGTTCGCGCTGGCGCTGAGCGATGATGGCGGCCACCAGCGCGCGGGGGGGCAGGCCACCCGGCGCAAAAATGATGCCCGATTTGCTGGTTTTGAACGGGGCGCAGTTGATTTTATCGATCACACTGCCTGAATGGGGGTAAAGCCCGATATGTTTGGCAAAGGCGGCGTAGCCGATGATCATTTTGCCCGCTTTATGCGGCGCGCGCAGGCCCGGCATGGCATAAGACATCACCTCGATATGGTCGGGCAGAATATCGCGCAGCATCGCCCGCAGTTGGATTAAAGCCGCTGCAAAGTTGGGCTTTTGCGCCGCAATATATGCGTCAACTTCGGCACTCATGTCACCTCGCCTCCATTTTAAGCGCCGTGAAACGGCCACATTTTTTGGCAATACTTTTGGCAATACTATTGTGAATTGGTAATGGAGCCTTGTATGACGCGCAAATTTTTCTTTCAAAAAGCGGCGAAAAAGCACGTGGCCGCCGCTGGCTCGCAAGATGTTTATGTTATTGAATTCACATCAAAAACGCAAAACAGCCTAGATGATGTTTGGGCAGCGTTGGTCAAACCAGAAAAAATCGCCCATTGGCTGACCCCCGTATCGGGCAAATTGGCAAAGGGGGGCGCGTTTCGTTTGGGCGATTTGGCCGAAGGCAGCATCATCGTTTGCGAGCCGAAGCGCCGTTTGGGCATTGGTCTGATCCGTGGCACCGCGCGCCAAATGATCGACATTACCTTTGCTGAAGAGGGCAAGGGCAAATCAAAACAGCGCAGTATCACCGTCAAGATCACCGCCAATCTGGGTGATCTGCCGCCTGGAAATTGGCAAAAGTTTGGGCCAGCAGCCTTGGGTATGGGGTGGGAATTGGTGGCCCAAGCCTTGCTAGAGTATTTGGCCGCTGGGCAAGCCGCCCCGCGCACAGGCGGCACCATGGCCTTTGCCGCCAGCGCCGAGGGCCGCGCGTTTTGCACCCAATCCTTTAGCGGGTGGCGCGATGCCGCCATCGCGGGCGGCGCAGATACTGGCATTATGGCAGGCCCAGCCCCGTCGGTCCTACAGATTTACACAGGCCTGCACCCTTAGCGCTGCGGCGCTGGCCTATTCGGCGGCCTTCATCTCGAATCCTTCGGCGATTTTGTCAGAAGGGGCCACGGGATATTGGCCCGAAAAACAGGCATCGCAATATTGCGGGCTGGCAGTGTCGCGCCCGTTCGCCTCGCCTGCCGCGCGGTAAAGCCCATCAAGCGAGATAAATTTCAGGCTGTCGACGCCGATCCAATCGCGCATCTCGTCTTCGGTCATGCTGGCGGCCAAGAGCTTGCTGCGTTCGGGCGTATCGACGCCGTAAAAGCAAGGCCATGCCGTAGGCGGGGAGGCGATGCGAAAATGCACCTCGGCTGCGCCGGCCTCTAGGATCATGTCCTTGATTTTACGGCTAGTTGTGCCGCGCACCACGGAATCGTCCACCAAAATCACCCGTTTGCCTTTGATCAGGGCGCGGTTGACGTTCAGCTTCAGGCGCACGCCCATGTTGCGGATTTGCTCGGTGGGCTCAATAAAGGTGCGGCCCATATATTGATTGCGAATAATCCCCATCGCATAGGGAATGCCAGATTGCTGGCTGTACCCAATCGCGGCGGGCGTACCAGAATCGGGCACGGGGCAGACCAAATCGGCATCAACGGGGGCTTCTTTGGCCAACTCCACGCCAATCTGGCGGCGGGTTTCGTACACCGAACGGCCCCCCAAAATGCTGTCAGGGCGGCTGAAATACACATGTTCAAAAATACAAAACCGCGATTTGGCAGGGGCAAAGGGGCGCGTCGAGGCCACTTTGCCATCTTCGATCACCACCATTTCGCCCGGTTCAATTTCGCGCACAAATTCTGCGCCGATAATATCCAGCCCGCAGGTTTCCGATGACAGCGCCCATGCGCTGTCGCCAATGCGGCCCAAAACCAGGGGGCGCACGCCCAGCGGGTCGCGCACGCCGATCAGTTTTGTGCGCGTCATGGCCACCACCGAAAACGCGCCTTCGACGCGGCGCAGTGCGTCTTTGATGCGTTCGGAAATGTTGGACTGAATTGATCGCGCCATCAGGTGGATGATACATTCACTGTCGGACGAAGATTGAAAGATGGAACCGCGCTCGATCAACTCGCGGCGCAGGGCGGCGGCGTTCGTGAGGTTACCATTATGCGCAATCGCAGCCCCGCCCATCGAAAATTCGCCAAAAAACGGCTGCACATCGCGAATTGCCGTGGCCCCTTTTGACCCAGCGGTGGAATAGCGCACATGGCCAATCGCCAGATGGCCGGGCAGCGTATCCATCACATCGGGTTTGGTGAAATTATCGCGCACATAGCCAAAACGGCGCGCCGAATTGAACCCCGTTGCAGGATCGTATGACACAATTCCCCCCGCCTCTTGCCCGCGATGTTGCAGGGCGTGCAGGCCAAGGGCGACAAAGTTCGAGGCATCTTTAATCCCGATCACACCGAAAATGCCGCATTCTTCCTTCAGCTTATCATCGTCAAAGGGATGAGAAAGGAAAGGTCGCATGGCAACTCCACTAATCGGTTAGGGCAGGCAATAAAGGGGCCGCATGGCCCCTTTGATTAGTTCGTGGCTGCGGCTGGCTGGGTGCAGGATGCGGTCAGTTCCGCGTAGCGCACTTTCAGCCAATCTGGCGCTTCGGTTGGCACCGCTTGGTTTAAATTCGCGGTAAAGGACGAGAATATCTGCGCCGAGCGCGAGTCTTCGACGATGGCCGCCGTGCCATCGGGGATGATGCGATCATACACCAGCAGGGCGATGCCCACCAGCAATATCCCGCGCAGCGCGCCGAACAAAAAGCCAAGCCCTTGGTCAATACCGCCCAAGGCCGAGCGTTGCACGAAGGAAGACAAAAGCGGCGTGAAAATGGCCGCGATGATCAGGCCAAGTGCGAACACGGCAGCAAAGGCTGCAAAGATAGACAATTCGCAGCTTTCGCCCAGAAAATCGCCCACAACGGGAATTTCGCGCACCAAGGGCTGGGCCATGCCCGCAAAGCTAAAGGCGAAAACGGCCGCACCAATCCAGCCGACTATCGACATGCCTTCACGCACCAACCCGCGCGAATATGCCAGCAGCGCCGACAGCACGATTACGGCTGCAACCCCTGCGTCAACTAATGTAAATCCGTCCATCCACGTCTCCCTGTGCGGCTTTCACCTATGCGGCTTTCACCTATCCGCTTTGATGCCTTAGCCCGCGCCAAACATTTCGCCGACAAATCCCGTTAAATCGGCCATTTGCCGCACCGCCATACCATCCTGCGATCCAAGTTTCGACCCCTTAGGTGCGATGGCTTGGGTAAAACCAAGTTTTGCCGCCTCTTTCAACCGATTTTCGGTTTGCCCCACGGGGCGCAGCGCGCCAGACAGGCTGATCTCGCCAAAAAGCACAGATTCGGGTGGCAGCGCCACATCTTCACGCGCGGACAGGATCGCCGCAGCCACCGCCAAATCGGCGGCAGGTTCGGTAACGCGCATCCCGCCTGCCACGTTTAGAAA
>CAMAWZ010000261.1 GCA_945861995.1 Pseudorhodobacter antarcticus | reverse complement strand
TTCGATGACGCCGCCTTCGCTGGCCTCGGTCAGCAGTACGTGCACCTCTTCTTCGGTGACGCGGTTATCGGCCAGGCCGCGCACACCCAGCAGCCACAGCACCGCGCGGCCCGAAATATCCAGCAGAACAACCAGCGGCGTGGTGACATAAGACAGCACCATCATCGCAGGGGCCATGCGAATTGCCACAGCCTCGGGGTTGCGCAGGGCAATCTGCTTGGGCACCAATTCGCCCATGATCAGACTGACATAGGTGATCGCCAGAACGACACCGCCCACGCCCAAAGTGGCCGCCCAATCACTGTCCACGCCCTGCGCAACAAGCCAGCTTTGCAGCCGTAAGCCCAGCGTGGCCCCCGACAGCGCGCCCGACAGCACACCCACCATCGTGATGCCAATTTGCACGGTCGATAAAAACCGCCCCGGACGTTCGGCGAGCCGCAGCGCCATCGCCGCCCCGCGCGAGCGTGCCACCATCGGCTTTAGCCGCCCCGCGCGCGCCGAAACAATCGCCAGCTCCGACATGGCCAATACGCCGTTCAGCACGATCAGCGCCAGAATTAAGCCAATTTCAAAAAACATGCGCGGATCAAAACCCTGTATTGCAGGGGCCAAACATAGGCTGTTGCCCGATATTACGCAAGTGTTTGGCCGTGCTGGGCGGCAAGCGCGCAGAAAAACTGCCACGCCACACGGCCAGACCGCGCCCCGCGCGTGATCTGCCATTCCAGCGCCGCGCCGCGCCAATCTTCTTGCGGAATGTCCATACCATAAGCGCGCAAATTTCCCGCAATCATGGCCAAATACTCATCCTGATCGCAGGGATGAAAGCCCAGCCACAGGCCGAAGCGATCCGAAAGGGAAACCTTTTCCTCAATCGCTTCGGTGGCGTGAATGGCGGCCTGCGCCTCGTTTTCAATCATGTCGCGCGGCATCAGATGGCGGCGGTTCGATGTGGCATAAAGCACCACATTTTCGGGCCGCCCCGCAATGCCGCCATCCAGCACTGCTTTAAGGGATTTGTAATGCTGATCGCCCGCATCAAAGGACAGATCATCGCAAAACAGCACAAATCGGTAGGGGGCTGCGCGCAACAGCGCCAGCAAGCGCGGGATGGATGGCAGGACTTCGCGGGCAAGTTCGACCAGTTTTAGATCAAAACCTTCGGTTCGCAGCGCGCCATGTATCGCCTTGACCAAGGACGATTTTCCCATCCCCCGCGCGCCCCACAAAAGCGCGTTATTGGCGGGAAGCCCGCGCGCAAAGGCGCGGGTATTCTCCAAAAGCGTATCGCGCGCGCGGTTAATTCCCACCAGCAGCGGCAGATCAATGCCTGCCACATGGGCCACAGGTTCCAGATACTCGGCCCCGCGCGCGCCCTCGCCCGCGCCATGCCACAAAAAGGCGGGTGCGGTGAAGTCAGGCGCGGGGGCTGGCGGCGGCGCTAAACGTTCTAGCGCCTGCGCAATTCGCATCAGCAGCAGCAGCGCCTCAGTCATCGGTGGCCGCATCCTCGTCTACCCACGTGCCGTTTGCGCGTTCTTCTGCCTCGCGCTGGCGTTCAAACCGCGCGATCAGAAAGATCGAAATTTCATACAGCGGATAAACCGCGGCAAACAGGATCAGCTGGCTCATCACATCGGGCGGGGTGACAACGGCGGCAACAAACAAAATCGCCACAATCGCATATTTGCGCGTGGCCTTCAGGCCCGCCGCTGTCAGAATCCCTGCCTTGCCCAGCAGTGTCAAAAGCACGGGCAATTGAAAGCACAGACCGAACGCCATCACAAAGGTCATGGTCAGCGATAAATAGGCCTCGACGCTGCCTTGATAAACCACACCCGCAGGCGCTTCGCCAAGGCTTGACCCTTCCATCGCAGCCTTGAAAGTATCTTCAAAGCCAAGGAAGAACTGAAAGGCAAAGGGCAAAATGACGAAATAGGCAAAAGATGCCCCGATGATAAACATCACAGGCGACGCCACCAGAAACGGTAAAAATGCCGCCTTTTCATTGCGATACAGCCCAGGGGCGACAAAGCGCCAAAGCTGAAACGCAATGATCGGAAAGGCCATAGCAAACCCGCCCCACATGGCGATTTTGATGGCAACAAAGAAACCCTCTTGCAGTTTGACCAGAATGAATTGGCATTCTTGGCCGCGCGTCTCTAGCGCGGTGCACATCGGGATCGACAAGATGTTGAAAATCTTGTCCCAGATCAGATAGCCCAGCAAAAACGTGCCCGCAAAGGCGGCTATTGACACCAAAATGCGATAGCGCAGTTCCTTAAGATGTTCGATCAGGGGGGCGGCGCTGTCATCGACTGTGTCGGATTGGCTCATTTCGGTTCAGCCTTTTTGCGCGGGGTTTTGGCAGGTGTTTTGGCGGGGGTTTTGGCGGCAGTTTCTTCGCCAGGTTCGGAGGGGGTTTTCGCGCCCAGTGACGGTTCGGCAACTGCCACTTTTGCGCGGGCCACTCTGGGCTTGGGCGCGGGTTTCGCGGCGGCGGGCTCTGTCTGCGCCGCAGGTGCAGTGGCCGCAGGTGCAGGCGCTGCAGCAGGCTCTGGCACTGCCACGGCGGCTGCGACAGGTGTCACAGGCGGTATGGGCGGCGGGGTCAGAGGCTTAACCGCCGGCTTGACGGGTTTCAGCGGATCCCATTTTTCAAACTTATCCGCCGCTGCGCGCACTTTATCCAGCCCCATCGCTTTGGGCGATGTGGCAGCGCGCATATCTTTGGCCACGTCGGATACACCCGAATCCTTGGCCGCCTGTTCCATCGCGCGCGAAAAATCACGCGCCATTGCACGCACCTTGGCCATGACGCGCCCCAGTTGGCGAAACATTTCTGGCAAGTCTTTTGGCCCAATGATAATCAGCGCAACCACGCCAATGATCATCAGTTCGGCCCAGCCGATATCCCCAAACATGGCCTATCCTTTGGCTATAAGCGGCTGTTATACTTTGTCTTTTACCGCAGGGTCTTTTTCCTGTGGGGTCACGTCTTTGGCCGCTGCGCTGGCATCTTTTTCAAGTTCGGCAGACCCGTCCGAAACGCCCTTTTTGAACGCGGTAATCCCTTTGCCCACTTCGCCCATCATAGCGGCGATTTTGCCGCGTCCAAACAATACCAGCACCACAACGGCGATCAGCAACAGCTGCATTGGCCCCATTTGCATTTTGCGTCTCCTTAGCTGCCCCATGCAGCGACAGAAGCTAACCTGCGCCCGATCGCCCACCCAGCGCAAGGCAAACCCGCGCTTGATTGCGGTATAACTGACACATATATGTCAGTAGCTCAAAGGATAGATGCCATGTCGGATGCCCAAAAAAGAACAGACCGCCTGTTTGATCTGATTCAAACCCTGCGCGATGGGCGGCTGCACCGCGCCGCCGATTTGGCCCATGCGCACAAGGTGACGGCGCGCACGATTTGGCGTGATATGGACACGCTGCGCCAAACGGGGCTGGCGATTGAGGGCGAGCGCGGGGTTGGCTATATTCTGCGCATGCCGCTTGCGCTGCCACAAATGATGCTGACCCCATCGGAAATGGAGGCTTTGCGCGCGGGACTGCGCATCATCGCGGCGGGCGGGGATG
>CAMAWZ010000260.1 GCA_945861995.1 Pseudorhodobacter antarcticus | reverse complement strand
CGCCCAGCCGCGCAGCCTCACGCTGATTGGTGGGCCAGTTGACCCCGATGCAGCCCCGACCGAAGTCACCGATTTTGGCGCGCGCGTGACCATGGGCCAGCTTGAACAAACCGCCATTCAGCGCGTGGGATTTAAATATCGCGGCGCAGGGCGGCTTGTGTATCCGGGGCTGCTGCAATTGCAGGGATTTATCTCGATGAATTCCGAGCGCCATTCCAAAGCGTTTTCCGAGCAAATCATGCGCGTGGCCCAAGGCGATGCATCCGATCACGATGCCCATAACCGATTCTATGATGAATATTTGGCCGTGATGGATATGACGGCCGAGTTTTACCTGACCACGGTCGAGCGCATTTTCAAAAACCGCGAAATCGCCCGTAACGCCTTTACGCTAAGCGGGCAAAAGGTTGATATCGGGGCCATCACAAATGTCGCCGTGATGATTGTCGAAGGCGAGAATGACGATATTTCCGCCCCCGGCCAGTGCCTTGCCGCGCTGGATTTGCTGACAGGCCTTAAGGATGCCCAAAAGGCCCAGCATCTGGAACCTGGCGCAGGCCATTACGGGATATTTGCGGGCAAAAGCTGGCGGCTCAATATACGCCCGCTGGTCTTGAATTTCATCGACAGCAATAGCGGATAGGCCGCAAGGGGGTTTCACACCCCCTTACCTGCGAGCAAGCTCGCAGGTCTACCCCCGTGGGATATTTTTAGAGTTAGGAAGCAGGCAGATCATTTATGGTCTGCGTGAGCAGTTCCAAACACTCGGCGCTGGAGAACCGATGATCCGCGCCTTTGACAAGGGTCAACCGAATGTCCTTGCCGCTGGCATGATCCAAAATGCGCAGAGCCACGGAAACGGGCACATCGGCATCCGCCGTTCCTTGCAATAGCCGCACGGGGAAGGGCAGGTGCAGGGGCGCGCGCAGTACAAGGTTTTCGCGGCCATCTTCGATAAGGCGGCGGGTAATTGTATAGGGATCGCCGTAATCTGACGGGATTTGCACCGCGCCCTTAGCCGCCAATTCCGCCTTTTGCGCGCCCGAAAACCCATCCCACATTGAATCTTCAGTAAAATCTGGCGCGGCGGCAATGCCCACCAAAGCTGCCACCTTTTCCGGCATGGCGCGGGAAATCAGCAATGATATCCAGCCCCCCATCGAACTGCCGACCAAAATTTGTGGGCCAGAAGTGCAGGCGCAAATAATATCCAAAGCATCGGCAAACCAATCGCCGATGCAGCCCTGCGCAAACGCGCCACTCGATTGCCCATGCCCGGAATAATCAAACCGCAGAAACGGGCGGTTTTGCGCGGCGGCCCACAGGGCCAGATGCGCAGCCTTGCTGCCCGTCATATCACTGCGAAACCCGCCCAAAAAGACAATCCCCTGCCCATCCCCTTGAGTTTGCCGATAGGCCAGTCTGCGCCCCGCCGCTGTGGCATGAATTTTTTGCATTTTTGCGCTCCTTTGCCGCAAATATAGCCCCGCTTTCTTGACAAGCCCAGCACCCGCGCGGCAAATGCGCCCATAACCCGCAACCGTGCGTTTCGTAGGCGCAAAAGAGATGAGGACGATATGGGCAATATCACCCTGACCTTTCCCGATGGCAATCAGCGCAGCTTTCCCGCAGGCATTACCGCTGGCGAAGTGGCGGCTTCCATTGCCCCCAGCCTTGCCAAAAAAACCATTTCAGCCAGCATCAACGGCGCGCATTATGATCTGGCTTGGCCGATCACGGCAGATGCCAAGATCATGCTGCATTCCATGGCCGATGATGCCATTGCCCTTGAATTGATCCGCCACGACTGCGCCCATATCATGGCCCGCGCCGTGCAGGACATTTGGCCAGATGTAAAAGTCACCATCGGCCCCGTCCGCGATGAGGGGTGGTTTTACGATTTCGACCGCAGCGAGCCGTTTACCCCCGATGATCTGGCGCTGATCGAGGCGAAAATGCGCCAAATCATTACGGCGCGCGAACCTGTGCGCACCGAAGTGTGGGATCGCGCCCGCGCCATCAGCTATTATGAGGGGCGCGGCGAGCCGTTTAAACTGGAACTGATCGCCCGCATCCCCGAAGGCGAAGATTTGCGGATGTATTGGCACGGCGATTGGCAAGATCTGTGCCGTGGCCCGCATCTGCAGCACACAGGCCAAGTACCATCGGATGCCTTTAAGCTAACCCATATCGCGGGGGCCTATTGGCTGGGCGATGCCACGCGCCCCATGCTGCAACGCATCTACGGCCTTGCGTTCAAAAACCGCGACGATCTAAAGGCGCATCTGGTGATGCTGGAGGAAGCCGCCAAGCGCGACCACCGCAAATTAGGCCGCGAGATGGATTTGTTCCATATTCAGGACGAAGCCCCCGGCATGGTGTTTTGGCACCCCAACGGCTGGACAATTTACCGCCAATTGGAAGATTATATGCGCGGCCGTCTGCGCGTGGCGGGCTATAAAGAAATCAAAACCCCCCAAGTGGTTGACCGCGTTTTGTGGGAAAAATCGGGACATTGGGAAGCCTACCGCGAGAATATGTTCATTGTTGAAGTGGACGAGGACGGCGCGAAGGAAAAGCGCATCAATGCGCTAAAGCCAATGAACTGCCCTTGCCATGTGCAAATATTCAATCAGGGCTTGAAATCCTACCGCGACCTGCCTTTGCGTTTGGCCGAATTTGGATCGTGCCACCGCTACGAATCGTCGGGCTCGATGCACGGGTTGATGCGCGTGCGCGGCTTTACCCAAGACGACGCGCATATTTTCTGCACCGAAGACCAGATTGAAGCCGAATGCGCCGCCTTTATCGCGCTGCTGTCCTCGGTTTACAAAGACCTTGGATTTGACAGTTTTGACATTAAACTGTCCACCCGCCCCGATGTGCGCGTGGGCAGTGACGAGGTTTGGGACAAGGCCGAAGGCGCGCTGCAAAAGGCCATCGAAGGGCTTGGCCTGCCTTACGCCATTGCGGAAGGGGACGGCGCGTTTTACGGGCCGAAGCTGGATTTCAAGCTGACCGATGCCATTGGCCGCCAATGGCAGTGCGGCACGTTCCAAGCCGATTTTAACTTGCCAGTGCGGCTGGACGCCGAATATGTCGGCGTTGATGGGGCCAAGCATCGCCCCGTGATGCTGCACCGCGCGGTCTTGGGCAGTTTCGAGCGGTTCATCGGCATTTTGATTGAAAACTATGCCGGCAAATTCCCGTTTTGGCTGGCCCCGCGTCAGGTGGTTGTGGCCAGCATCGTGTCGGATGCCGACCCCTTTGTGCATGAAATTGTGGCCGCCCTGCAAAAGGCAGGCGTGCGCGCCGAGGCCGATATTCGCAATGAAAAAATCAATTTCAAAGTGCGCGAACATTCGGTTGGCCGCGTGCCTGTGATCTTTGCCGTGGGGATGCAGGAAGTGGCAGATCGCACTGTATCTGTGCGCCGTTTGGGCGAGCAAGGCAGTATCACCATGACGCTGGACGCAGCAATCGCCGAATTTGGCTTTGCCGCCTTGCCGCCCACGTCATAAACGGCGCGCGTAGGCCGCGCGCGCCATCCCGTCTTGAACTGCGCTGAAATCGATTGCCGGCTTTGCCAAATCTTGGAAGCGTAT
>CAMAWZ010000259.1 GCA_945861995.1 Pseudorhodobacter antarcticus | reverse complement strand
TGTAGCGCTGGGCAATTTCGCCCGCATAGGCGGGATCAAAAAACCGCGCCTCTTCTGGAAAAGTATAGGTGTTGAGCCAATCAATCAGCCGTTTGCCCCAAGAGGCAATGATGGCGGTTTGCGGATAATGCACATGGGCATCAATAAAGCCTGCTGAAATCAGATCACTGCCGTAATCCACCACGCGCGCCTGTGGGTGGGCGGCGCGGATGGTATCGGCTGGCCCCTGTGCGATGATCTTGCCCGCACCCAGCGCGACCGCGCCGCTGCGGTCAATACGCGCCGCATCGATCCCATCGGTAAAGGGATCACCAGCAAAGGACAGCACCTGCCCCAATAGAACCACATCAGCTTTGGTCATCCGCGCGCCCCCTGTTTTCGCCACTCTAGCGCGCAATGCGACTTGGGTAAATTTTGCATTTGCACGCTATGCCCCCTGTTTGAATGAAACAGCTTTCGCTATGCAGATCAAATGGGGGCGAAATGACCGAAACTCTGGCGATCATGGACAACGATGCGTTGCACGCAGATCGGCTGGAGGCCATTTTGGCGGCGGTCGAGGTGGGCAATGCTGATCGATTGACCGGCCTGCTGGAACCCCTGCACGCCGCCGATATTGCCGACCTTTTAGAGCAGATCGGCGCCGCAAGACGCCGCGCCCTGCTGGCGATGTGGTCGGGCGAGGTTGACGGCGAAATCTTGTCGGAAATCGACGAGTCCATCCGCGAAGAGGTGATCGAATCCCTGCCGCGCGACGTTTTGGCCGAAGCCATGCGCGAGCTGGACAGCGATGATGTTATCGATATTTTGGAAGACCTTGATGCGCCGCAGCAAGAGGAAATCCTAGGCGCGCTGGACAAGTCCGAGCGCGCGGCAATCGAGGCGGCGCTGGCCTATCCCGAAGGCAGTGCGGGCCGCCTGATGCAGCGCGAAGTGGTGCTTGCCCCGCAAGATTGGACTGTGGGGGCCGCGATTGATCATCTGCGCGCCGCCCAAACCCTGCCCGACCAGTTTTATCATGTGATCTTGATTGACCCGCGCATGAAACCCACGGGCTATGCCACGCTGGGGCGGCTTTTGTCATCCAAACGTGATGTGCGGCTGGACGCCATTTTGGAAGACAGTTTTCGCACCATCCCCGCCACGATGGGCGAGGCGGATGTGGCCTATATGTTCAACCAATATCATCTTATTTCCACGCCAGTGGTAGACGATGCAGGGCGGCTTGTGGGCGTGATTACGATTGATGACGCGATGAACGTGCTGGACGAGGAGCACGAGCAAGACATGCTGCGACTGGCTGGTGTGGGCGATACATCGGCGATGTCAGACGGCGCTTTGGCCACTGTGCGCCAGCGCCTGCCGTGGTTGGTGGTAAATCTGTTCACCGCCAGTATCTCGGCGATGGTGATCTCGCAGTTTCAAAGCACGATTGCATCCTTGGTGGTGCTGGCGGCGTTGATGCCGATTGTCGCCTCGACCGGGGGGATTGCGGGGACGCAATCGCTGGCGGTGGCGGTGCGGGCGCTGGCCACGCGCAGCCTGACGGCGGCGAATGCGCGCCGCGTGGTACTGCGCGAAATGGCGGGCGGGCTTATTTCGGGCGTGGCGCTGGCGCTGATATTGGGCGCGGCGGGCGTGATCATTTTTGGTGATTGGCATTTGGGCGCGGTGCTGGGTTTGGCGATGATTGCCAATCAAGTGGTGGCCGCGCTGGGCGGGGTTTTGGTGCCGCTGGGGTTGCACCGCGTCGGGCTTGACCCTGCGCTGGCATCTGGCACATTTGTGACCACGCTAACGGATGTTTTGGGATATTTAACATTTTTGGGGCTGGCGTCATGGATGCTGATGTAAAGACCGCGCAAAAGTTGGCCGCACGCAAAGCCGCATTTGCCGCGCGCAAGGTGGTGTTTGGGGCAGACGACGCGTTTGGCAGGGCTGCTGCCGCCAATGCGCATTTAAGCGCAGTATTGGCGGGGTTCGCGGGCCATGTGCTGGCGGGCTATATGCCGATGCGCACAGAAATCAGCCCGCTGGCCGCGATGCATGGCCATCAGGGCGCGCTTTGCGTGCCTGTCATTACCGCCCCTGCCACGCCCCTGCGTTTTGCCGCTTATCGCGAGGGGGCTGAAATGACCGAGGGCGCAGTTGGGGCGTTTATCCCTGCTGATTTGGCCTATGTGACCCCGACGGTTTTGATCGTGCCGCTGCTGGCCTATGACGGGCGCGGCTTTCGACTTGGCTATGGCGGAGGGTTTTATGACCGCACGCTGGAAGGTCTGCGCGCGGCGGGCAAAGTTACCGCCATTGGATTTGCCTTTGCGGGGCAAGAGGTGGGCGAGGTGCCGATTGATGGTAACGATCAACCTTTGGATATGATTGTGACAGAAAACGGCTGTTTGACATTTTGACGGGCGCAGAAGGGGGCTTTGCCCCCACCTGCAAGCAGGCCTGATAGCAGGTGGTGTGGCGGTTTGGTGCCGCCCTTATTCAAGCGAATGTGCCGCAAAGACAATCAGCTTTGGGCACAGTCAGGCCAAAAGAGTATCGCAAGGACGCGGTGCTGAACGCCTTGACCCGCGCCCTGTTAGGCAATCAGATTGCCAAAGATATTGGCGGCGGATCTCGTTGCTGAAGCAAGCCGGATAGGAATGTTCTAGCCCATATCAAGGTGCGAACACGCCTTAGACTTGCCCCATGCCTTAGCCTTGACATTGCCCCGCCAGCGCGCCTTTAGGCGCGCTGGCCTGTCTGGCCATCAAAGACGTGCAGCATTTCTGGCAGCGCTGTAAAGCTTAGCACCTCGCCCAGTTTGGCGGCGGGGGGCTTTTCCATCTTTGCGATGAATTCGACCCCCGTTTGCGTGACCAGATGCACCAGCGCATATTCGCCAAGGTTTTCGACCAGCTCTAACTTGCCCTGCACCACCACACCCGATTGCGCCGCAAGCAGATGTTCTGGGCGCAAACCGATGGTTTCGTTTGCGTTCATTGCCCTTTGCAACTGATGTGCTGCATCGCTGGCCAGATCGGCTGCGGTGAAAAAGTTCATCTTAGGGCTGCCGATAAACTGCGCCACAAAGGCATTGGCAGGGCGTTCATACAACTCGATCGGGGTTCCCACCTGTTCGATCCGCCCCGCGCGCAGCACGACGATTTTATCGGCCAGCGTCATCGCCTCGACCTGATCATGGGTCACGTAGATCATTGTGGTTTTCAGCCGCTGATGCAGCCGCGCTATTTCCAAACGAGTCTGCACGCGCAGCGATGCGTCAAGGTTGGACAAAGGTTCGTCAAACAAAAACACCGATGGGTCGCGCACGATGGCACGGCCAATTGCCACGCGCTGGCGTTGCCCGCCCGAAAGGTTGCGGGGGCTGCGATCTAGATAATCGGTGATCTGCAACGTATCGGCAGCGGCACGCACGCGGCGGTCAATTTCGGCAGGGGCGGTTTTGGCCTGTTTAAGACCAAAGGCCATGTTCTTATAAACGCTCATATGCGGATACAGCGCATAATTTTGGAACACCATCGCCACGCCCCTTTTGGCGGCGGCCACGTCATTCACGATCTGATTGCCAATGGCCACAGTCCCGCCCGAGATTTCCTCGAGACCCGCAATCATGCGCAGCAG
>CAMAWZ010000258.1 GCA_945861995.1 Pseudorhodobacter antarcticus | reverse complement strand
TCGCTTGCCCCGCAGGCGCGTCTGGCATACAAGGGGTTAGGGCAGCATAGGGCGGTTTCATGCGGATTTTGATCACAAATGATGACGGTATCATGGCCGAAGGGCTAGAGGTGCTGACCCGCATCGCCGATGAACTTGCCGGCCCAAAGGGCGAGGTCTTTACAGTGGCCCCTCCCTTTGAACAATCGGGCGTCGGGCATTGCATCAGCTATACCCACCCGATGATGATTTCCAAATTGGGGCCGCGCCGCTTTGCCGTGGAAGGCAGCCCTGCGGACTGTGTTTTGGTCGGCGTTTACGAGGTGATGGGCGGGCAAAAGCCCGATCTGGTGCTGTCGGGCGTGAACCGCGGCAACAATTCGGGGGAAAATGTGCTGTATTCGGGTACAGTGGGCGGCGCGATGGAGGCGGCGCTGCACGGCATTTCCGCGATTGCGCTGTCGCAGTACATGGGCCCCAGAACAGATAAACAGGCCGATCCGTTTGATGCCGCCAGCGTGCATGGCAAAGAAGTTATTCGCAAAATGCTGGACCATGCACTTTGGGATGATGCCGATTACCGATTGTTTTATAACATAAATTTCCCGCCCGTGGCCGCAGGCGATGTAAAAGGCAGCAAAGTTTGCACCATGGGGTTTCGGCGTGATGTGGCCTTTGGGGTGCAGGCGCAAATTTCGCCTTCGGGGCGCAAATTTCTGTGGATCAAGGGCGGCGGGCAGCAGACCCCTACCCTGCCTGGCACGGATGTTGCGGCCAATTTAGAGGGCTATATCTCGATCACGCCTTTGCGCGCGGATTTGACCGCGCACGCCGATTTGGCCGCCCTGACGCAGGCATTGGGCTAGGGCATGGCGCGTATCCCTCCCATACCACGGCAACTGGATATGGCGCAGGCTTGGGCCGAAGACAGGCTGCAAACGGGGGGGGCGTTTACCAGCGAACCAGACGAAATCACCACCGCGAAGATGCAGTTCTTTTTGGCGCTCCGCTCGCGCGGGGTGAATGATCCGCGCGTGCTGGCGGCGATGGAAAAGGTAGATCGCGGGCTGTTCGTGCGCGGGTTGTTCACCTCCCGCGCCTATGAAGATGTGCCATTGCCCATTGCCTGCGGGCAAACCATCAGCCAGCCATCGGTGGTGGGGCTGATGACCCAAGCGGCCGAGATTACGCCGCGCGATGTGGTGCTGGAAGTGGGCACAGGATCAGGCTATCAGGCG
Organism: Pseudorhodobacter antarcticus; assembly: GCA_945861995.1. Classification (GTDB taxonomy): domain Bacteria; phylum Pseudomonadota; class Alphaproteobacteria; order Rhodobacterales; family Rhodobacteraceae; genus Cypionkella; species Cypionkella antarctica_B. The sequence goes on along the minus strand of CAMAWZ010000258.1, from coordinate 2,429 downwards.
GCGGTTCTGTCGCATTTGGCGCGCAGGGTTTATACGGTAGATCGTCACCGCCGCCTTGTCGCCGAGGCGCAGGGCCTGTTTGACCATTTGGGCCTGGGCAATATCACTGCGATGACTGCCGATGGCTGCTATGGTCTGCCCAGCGGCGCGCCTTTTGACCGCATTATTGTAACCGCCGCTGCCGAAGACCCGCCAACGCCCTTGCTAGCGCAGTTGAAAGAGGGCGGGATTATGATTGTGCCCGTGGGGCAATCCGATGCCGTGCAGGGCCTGATCAAGGTGACACGCTCTGCGCAGGGCTTTGAGTATGAAGAGTTGCGCCAAGTGCGCTTTGTGCCACTGGTCGAAGGGCTTGGATCAGAATAGAGTGCTGCTATATACAGAACAATAACGACGATATGAGGCCGACATGACCGACCCCACGCGCACCCCGCCGACCTTTTGCCATAAGCCCGCGTTTGGGCCCACACTTGGGCTGATGGCCATATTGCTGCTCACCGCCTGCGGCAATGGGATAGATTGGGATATGCGCAGTGGCGGGATCAACACCCGCGATGCGGCGCTGGGGGCGGCCACCGCCGCGCCGCGCGTCGACGCCAATGGTCTGATCACCTATTCTGGCTATCAGGCAGTGCAGGCGTCGGGCGGGGAGTCGGTGGGCGAGATCGCTGCGCGGTTGGGTTTGAATGGCGAGGAACTGGCGCGGTTTAACGCGCTGAAGGTCACCGACCGCCCCCGTATGGGCGAGGTTTTGGTGCTGCCCACCACAATGGCAGCCTCCCCCAATGCAGGCGGGCTAGATGTATCTGCGATTGCCGGGTCTGCCCTTGACCGTGTGCAGACCACAACTTTGTCCCCTGCGGGCGCGCAAAGTGCAACGCTTGCCCCTGCCGCATCACTGGCCCCCTCTGCGGCCCCATCTGCAGCAGAGCCTGCCCGCCACAAAGTGCAGCGCGGCGAAACTGCCTTTGGCATTGCGCGCCAGTATAACGTCTCGACCAAGTCCTTGGCGCAGTGGAATGGGCTGGGGCCCGATCTTTCTGTGCGCGAAGGGCAATTTCTGATTATCCCCTTGGCAGGGGTCGCGCCGCCCGTACAGGATGCTGCCGAACCGGGGGCTGCCTCGGTCACCCCCGTGCCGCCATCGGCAAGCGAGCCGCTGCCAGACGAGCCAACCGTTCCCGCAGCCGAGGCCAAGGCCAAGGCAGACGCGCCTGCCGCAGACCTGTCGGGTAATGTCAGCGCAGCGTCAGCGGCCACCTTTGCCATGCCCGTTTCGGGCAAAATCATTCGCGGCTATGCCAAGGGCAAAAATGACGGCATCGACATTGCCGCCCCTGCGGGCACGCCCGTAAAGGCGGCTGGCGATGGCTCGGTTGCTGCCATTACCAAAAGCACCGCTGGCACGCCGATTGTGCTGATCCGCCATGCGGGCGGAATGCTGACTGTCTATGGCGGGGTTGACGGGCTGACAGTGGCCAAGGGCGACGCAGTATCACGCGGGCAGGCGATTGCTACTGTTGGGGCGGGTGATCCATCTTTCTTGCATTTCGAAGTGCGCAAGGGCGTGGAATCGGTCGATCCGATGGGGTATTTGCAGTAACGCAGCAGGTGCGCAAAAGGCTTAGTGTTGCTGTTACGCTTCGCTGCGGATCAACAGCTTATCAATGCGCCGTCCGTCCAGATCGATGATTTCAAAAACATAGCCGTGCAGGGTGATCGTCTCGCCCAGTTCGGGCAAGCGGCCAAATTGGTGCAAGACCAGCCCCGCCGCCGTGTCATATTCGCCAGCCGCATCGCGCGGAATGGTCAGGCGGTCGCACAACTCGTCCGCTGGCATCCAGCCTGCCACCAAAAGGCTGCCGTCCGTGCGGGTGACAATGGCAGGCTCGCCCGCGCTTTGCGCAGCCTCGGCCCCCGTAATCGCCTCTAGCACATCGGCGGTGGTGATGATGCCTTCAAAATGGCCGTATTCGTCATAGACCAGCGCCATATGATCGGCCGATTTGTGAAGAATTTCCAGCACATCCAGCGCGTCGGCCAGATCGGACACCACGGGCACCTCGCGGCAAAGCGCATCAATATCAAGGGTTTCGCGGCGTGATACAATGTTGAACGCATCCGACAGGCGCACAATGCCCACCACGTCACCGCTGGCATCCATCACCGGCATACGCGGGCGGGCAATGCGGCGCACGGCGGCGACAGCTTCGGCCCCTTTTGCGCCCGCCTCCAGCATTTCAACATCTTGGCGCGGGGTCATCAGCACGCGCGCGGTGCGATCGCCAAGGCGCATCACCCCTGCCATCATCGCATGTTCTGCTTCTTCGATCACACCGCCTTCGCTGGCCTCGGTCAGCAAAACATGCACTTCTTCTTCGGTGACGCGGTTATCCGCCATGCCGCGCACGCCCAGCAGCCACAACACC
>CAMAWZ010000257.1 GCA_945861995.1 Pseudorhodobacter antarcticus | reverse complement strand
GCTGGCTTTGCGCGGCTGACTTGGAACGGCGAGATGGTCGCGATGCGCCACGCGCCCATGCTGCGATTTGGCCGCGCCATGGTTGCCCCGCCGCCGCTGGCGTTTCTGCAGGCCACAGCCCAAGGCGAGGCGGCTTTGCTGGCTGCCGTCCGCCGCGCCGTGGGCCCTGCCCGCAAGATTGTTGATTTGTTTGCAGGGCTGGGCACCTTTGCCCTGCCTTTGGCCGAGACGGCTGATGTGCTGGCCGTGGAAGGTGACGGCAAAATGATAGCCGCCCTTAGCCTTGGCGCGCGGAACGCTGAAAATCTGCACCGCATTGAAACGCAAACCCGCGATCTGTTTCGCCGCCCACTAGAACCTGACGAGTTTAAAGGCATTGACGCCGTTGTGATCGACCCCCCCCGCGCAGGGGCCGAGGCGCAGGTGACAACGCTGGCCCAAACAAAGGTGCCGCGCATTGCGGCGGTGTCTTGCAACCCCGTTACCTTTGCCCGCGATGCCAAGATGTTGCTGGCAGGTAGCTATCGTTTGGATTTTGTCCAAGTGGTCGATCAATTCCGCTGGTCACAGCATATTGAACTGGCAGCAGGCTTTTCGCGCCTATAAAGGGCTGGCCACGGCCCACATGTTTTTGTATTGCTGAAAAAAACATAAGAGCAGACCATGATTGATAGACGCATTTTTATTCTAACGGCGGGCGCCGCACTGTCGGGCTGCGGATCAAAGTTTCGCAGTTATGATGGGCCTCAGGTCACCTTGATCGAGGTGCATAAGGCAGACCGCCGTATGTATTTGCTGCACGGATCAGAGGTTTTGAAAACCTACAAGGTTCGTTTGGGCGGCAATCCTATTGGCCCTAAACAGTTTGAAGGCGATCAGAAAACACCCGAAGGGGCCTACCTTATTACCCATCGCAACCCCAATTCCGCCTATCATTTGTCTCTGGGCGTCAGCTATCCGAATCAGGTTGATCGGGATTTTGCAAAGTCACAAAACAAACGCCCTGGGGGGGATATTTTCATCCACGGCGGGCCAAAGGAATGGTTCGCAGGGCGCGATTGGACGGCGGGTTGCATTGCTGTGAGTGACCGCGAGATGGAAGAGATTTTCGCCATGGTCAATCCAGGCGTACAGATCAACATTTATCCGTAGGATTGGCGCTGGCTTAGGCGCCAGTCATCAAAGTCCACCAAATTTTGCCGTTCGATTCCTGATACCACGCAAAGCCCATAACAGTGGCTGCAGGGTCTAGAATAATATTGCGGGTGCTCGGTTCTAGCAGCCACGCATTGATGGTTTGCAGTTCGGTTTCAAAGGTCTCCGAAATCAACTCGCCCAAGAATCGCCCCTGAAAACCAACGCGCTGGGCGCGCAGCAACGGGGACGATCCGTCTGATCCAAAATGCCAAGGCCTGTTCTGAACCGACATATCCCGCGAATGGGTCAGCGACGCGGCGTTCAGTGCGGCATTGAATTGCAGCGCGCCAAGGCCCGCGCGGGCACGAATGGCGTTAATGGCATCCAGCGCACGAAAGGGGATGGCTTGGGCTTGGTTGGCATTGATTTTGTAAACCGCAGAGCGGCCCGCAGTGCTTGCGCCGCCAAAACTGGCCACCTGCCCGCCGCAGGCTGCCAAAAACGTGGCAGACAGGCCTAAAGCGATCGCGTTACGTCTGTTCATCGGTTTACCTATGGCGTCGTGCAGCATTAAGGATGTCTTTAGCGGGGTTTGCGCAGGGTTACAAATCAAAGTGATCACACCAGCGGATGCAATATTTGCGATTCGTTACAAAAAATGCTATTGCGCGAGCAGAGCAGAAAAGGAGATCAACGTATGAGCGTTGACAACACACTGCGCCCAACACGGCGCGGCGCAATGGGCATGGGTTTGGCGGCATTGGCGGCGGGCCCCAGTCTTGCCCAATCTGCCTTTCCGGGAAATACCACGGAAATGGATAATCCGAACGCAGGCGCGCGCAATAACATTTCCAGCTTTCGGATGCTAAATTGGCAAGATTACTTTGCAAGCACCAAAAATGGCGCGATTTTATGCGATATCACGTCGCGGGCCCTGCATTACTGGTCTGAGGATGAATCGATCTATCGGCTTTATCCCACATCTGTACCACTTTCTGATGAATTGACCCGCAAGGGCAGCAGCGCCGTGACGCAAAAGGTGGTCGCGCCACAGTGGCGCCCAACCCCAGAAATGAAAAAGCGCCATCCTGAATGGCCCGATGTGGTGGAAGGTGGGTCGCCCGATAACCCATTGGGAACGCACGCTTTATATTTAAGCTGGCAGTTTTATCGTATTCACGGCACACATGATACGCGTAAAATTGGCAGGCGCTCGTCAAATGGTTGCATAGGGCTTTACAACGAACACATCGCTGAATTGTTCAATTTGGCGAAAGTTGGCACTCAAGTGTTGCTAATTTGACGACATCATGGCGGAACGGCGCATTTCCCCGAGATAACGCATTGCATTTTGCGTCCCATACGGGTTAAGAAAAGTGCATGAGGAATAGTCTTGGGTGCGTAGTCGTCGCCTCTGCAAAAACCGGCGGCACGCAGAAAACTGGAGATACATTATGAAAAAGATCGCTCTTGCTGCCGCTTTGTCGGTTGCTGCTACTTCCGCTTTCGCTGGCGGCGCTGCTGAACCTGTAACCCCTACCGAAGCTGTAAAGGCGTCGTCGTCGTCGGCTGGCGGCTACATTGTTCCGCTTCTGTTGTTGGTTGCTTTGGCACTTGCAGCAAGCAACGCCTAATTCATTCTTGAATTATAGAAAGGGTGGCTGTTCATTCAGCCACCCTTTTCTATTGCGCAACGCGTTGATCATACATGAAAAAACCCGCAAGTTTCCTTGCGGGTTTTTCATTTTAGAGTGATTCGCCCAGGTTTACGGAATCAACTTCGCAATGATGGCATCTGCCGCCTGTTCGGCTGTCAACTTGGTTGTATCAATGCGCATCTCGGGGCTTTCAGGCGCTTCATAGGGGCTGTCGATGCCCGTAAAATTCTTAAGTTGCCCAGAACGTGCCTTTTTGTACAGACCCTTCACATCGCGTTTTTCCGCCTCGTCCAGCGTCGTGTCGATATGTATGTCGATGAACTCACCAGGTTGCATCATCGCGCGCACCATGTCGCGTTCGGCGCGGAAGGGCGAGATAAAGGCGGTGATCACGATTAAACCTGCATCCGTCATCAGTTTGGACACCTCACCCACGCGGCGGATATTTTCCACGCGGTCGGCATCGGTGAATCCTAAATCCTTATTCAACCTATGGCGCACATTGTCGCCATCCAAAAGGAATGTATGGCGATTCATGCGCGCCAGTTTACGCTCTATAATATTGGCGATGGTCGATTTCCCCGCACCTGACAGACCCGTCAGCCACAAAACGGCGGGCTTTTGATGTTTCATCGCCGCGTGATGGTCGCGGGCAATATCGGTGGCCTGCCAATGGATGTTTTGGGCGCGGCGCAGACTGAAATGGATCATGCCCGCCGCAACCGTGGCATTGGTCATCTTATCAATCAGGATAAAGCCACCCAGATCGCGGTTTTGGGCATAGGGTTCAAAGGGAATTTCGCGGTCTGTGGTGATATTGGCGACACCAATCGCGTTTAGGTCCAGCGTTTTCGCCGCCAAATGCTCCATCG
>CAMAWZ010000256.1 GCA_945861995.1 Pseudorhodobacter antarcticus | reverse complement strand
CGCGGCCTGCGCCTGCTGGACGACGAGCTTGCCCGCATCCCCGAAGGGGCCGATCTGCCGGGCGCAGCCGCGTTCAAGCTCTATGACACTTACGGCTTTCCGCTGGATTTGACCCAAGACGCGCTGCGCGAGCAAGGGCGCGGGGTGGATACCGCAGGGTTTCAGGCCGCGATGGACGAACAGCGCGCCAAGGCCCGCGCATCGTGGAGTGGCGCAGGCGGGGCGGCGGACGCCGCGATTTGGTTTGAACTGGCGCAAGAGGTGGGGCCAACCGAATTTTTAGGCTATGAGTTGGAAGAGGCCGAAGGCCAGATCGTGGCCCTTGTCCAAGAAGGCGCAAAAATTGCTCAGGCAAAACTGGGCGATGAGGTTGTGATCACTGTAAACCAAACCCCGTTTTACGGCGAAAGCGGGGGCCAAGTGGGCGATATTGGTTGGGTTCAAACCGCCACGGGCCGCGCTGAACTCACCGACACGCGCAAAGCCCAAGGCGTGTTCCAACATATCGCCCGCCTGGTAGATGGCACAATCAAACCCGCACAAGGTGCGAAACTGACTGTCGATCACGCCCGCCGCAGCGCCATTCGCGCCGCCCATTCGGCGACCCACCTGCTGCACGAGGCGCTGCGCCGCGCGCTTGGCGATCATGTTGCGCAAAAGGGCAGCCTGAATGCCGATGGCCGCCTGCGGTTCGATTTTTCGCATTCCGCTGGCCTGTCCGAAGGCGATCTGCGCGGTGTCGAGGGCGAGGTGAACGCCTTTATCCGCCAGAATACCGCCGTTGATACCCGCATCATGACCCCAGACGATGCCCGCGCCCTTGGCGCGCAGGCCCTGTTTGGCGAGAAATACGGCGAAGAAGTGCGCGTTGTGTCGATGGGGAAATTGGACGGCTCGAATAAGGGCGCAGATGGTGCGACCTATTCGCTGGAACTGTGCGGCGGCACCCATGTGGCCCGCACGGGGGATATCGGCGCATTTGTACTTTTGTCCGATTCGGCGTCCAGCGCTGGCGTGCGCCGGATCGAGGCGCTGACGGGGCAGGTCGCGCTGGATTATTTGCGCGAACAAGACAAACGCCTGTCCGATGTGGCAACTGCGCTGAAAACCCATGCAGGCGATGTGCTGGCGCGGGTGACGGCGCTGTCGGAGGAACGCCGCGCGCTGGCAAATGAGGTTGCTCAGCTCCGCCGCGATTTGGCGATGGCAACGGGTGGGGGCGGCGGCGCAAAAGGCGCGGCCGAGGCCGAAGTGATCAACGGCATCAAGCTGATCGCGCAAACCCTGTCGGGCGTGTCTGGAAAAGACCTGCCCGCGCTGATTGACCAATTCAAGGCGCAGATCGGGTCGGGCGCGGTGGTGCTGATCGCCGACACGGGCGGCAAGCCTGCCGTGGCCGCAGGGGTGACCCCCGATTTGTGCGATAAGATTTCTGCGGTCAAGCTGGTGAAAATTGCGGCCGAAGCCTTGGGCGGCAAAGGCGGCGGCGGGCGGCCAGATATGGCGCAGGCGGGCGGAAATGATTTTGCTTTGGCAGATAGCGCGCTGGACGCTGTGCGCGCAGCGTTGAAAGGATAGAATATGCCAACTGCTCTTTGGATTGCCCATGTCGAAGTTTCCAACCCCGACGCCTACGCCGAATACGCCAAAGGCGCGACAGTGGCCATCGCGGCCCATGGCGGGGTGTTTCTTGCGCGCGGGGGAAACTACGTTCAGCTTGAAGGGCGCGACCGCCCCCGCAATGTGGTGGCGCGGTTTCCTTCCCTTGAAGCGGCAGTGGCCTGCTATAATTCGCCAGATTATCAGGCCGCGCTTGCCCATGCCAAAGGGGCAAGCGTGCGTGATTTGATGGTGGTTGAGGAAATTGGGGAATAAACCCTGATCAAAAGCGAACATCACCCAATAAAAAACCAGCCTTTCGGCTGGTTTTTTTGTGTTTAATCGCCTTTGCGCGTGTTGCGCTTGCGGTCATTCGGGTCAAGCCAACGCTTGCGCATCCGCACCGATTTTGGCGTTACTTCGACCAACTCGTCATCATCAATGTACGAAATGCACTGTTCCAGTGACAGTTTCACGGGCGTCGTCAGGCGCACCGCCTCGTCCGTGCCGCTTGCGCGCACGTTGGTCAACTGCTTGCCCTTCAAAGGGTTTACTTCCAGATCGTTGTCGCGGCTATGCTCGCCAATAATCATGCCCGTGTAGACATTTTCTTGCACGCCAATAAAGAAATGGCCGCGATCTTCCAGTTTCCACATCGCATAGGCCACGGATTGGCCCGTTTCCATCGAAATCAGCACGCCCTGACGGCGCCCTTCAATCGCGCCTTTGTGCGGTGTCCAGCCGTGGAACACGCGGTTTAAAACGCCTGTGCCGCGCGTATCGGTCATAAATTGGCCGTGATAGCCGATCAGCCCGCGCGATGGCACGTGCGCGATAATGCGCGTTTTGCCTGCGCCTGCGGGCTTCATTTCGATCAGCTCGCCCTTGCGGGGGCCAGTGATTTTTTCAATCACGGGCCCTGTGTAATCATCATCCACGTCGATGGTGACTTCTTCCACTGGCTCGTGGCGCACGCCGTCAATTTCTTGAAACAGCACGCGCGGGCGCGAGATCGACAGCTCGAACCCCTCGCGGCGCATGTTTTCAATCAAAACGCCCATCTGCAATTCGCCGCGCCCTGCCACATCAAACGCATCGCCGCCGGGGGTGTCTGTGACCTTAATCGCCACGTTCACTTCAGCTTCGCGCATCAGACGCTCGCGGATCACGCGGCTTTGCACTTTGGTGCCTTCTTTGCCAGCCAGCGGGCTGTCATTGATGCCGAACGTCACCGAAATGGTTGGCGGATCAATGGGCTGGGCGGGCAGGGGAACGTCTAGTTCCAGCGCGCACAGCGTATCGGCCACGGTGGCCTTGGTCATGCCCGCAAGGGTCACAATATCGCCCGCTTCGGCCGCATCAATCGGGGTCTGCACCAGCCCGCGGTAAGCCAGCACTTTGGACACGCGGAATTGCTCGATTTTCTCACCATCGCGCGACATAGCTTTGATGGTTTCCCCCGCCTTCAGCGTGCCTGATTCGACACGGCCCGTCAGAATGCGGCCAATGAACGGGTCGGCCGACAGGGTGGTTGCCAGCATCTGGAAAGGCTCGCTGCGCCGTGCCACTTGGGCGGGCTGGGGGACGTGTTTGATAACCAGATCATACAGCGCCCGCAAATCTTTGCGCGGCCCGTCCAGTTCGGCATCCGCCCAGCCAGAGCGACCCGAGGCATACAGATGCGGGAAATCCAGCTGCTCGTCCGTTGCACCCAAATTGGCAAACAAATCAAACACTTCGTTCAATGCACGGGCGGGTTCCGCATCGGGTTTATCAACCTTATTCAAAACCACAATCGGGCGTAGGCCAAGGGCAAGTGCCTTGGATGTCACAAATTTTGTTTGCGGCATCGGCCCTTCGGCGGCGTCGACCAGCAGCACAACACCGTCCACCATCGACAAGATCCGTTCCACCTCGCCGCCAAAATCGGCGTGGCCGGGGGTGTCAACGATGTTGATGCGCAACCCGTCCCATTCCAGCGAGGTACATTTTGCCAAAATCGTGATACCGCGCTCGCGCTCGATATCGTTGCTGTCCATGGCCCGTTCAGAAACGGCCTGATTTTCGCGGAAAGACCCCGA
>CAMAWZ010000255.1 GCA_945861995.1 Pseudorhodobacter antarcticus | reverse complement strand
GCCTCGGTTGGGCTAATTTCCTGTACATCCACATCAAAAATCCGCGCCACAGTCGCTTTGCGCAAAAGCTCTTCATGCCGATGCGCGGTCAGGGCAACAGATATGCTGCCCACCTGCCGCATCCCCGTTTCAATCCCCGTCTCGGCGGCCAATTTCACGTATAAATCCGCCGAATATTTCGCCAGCCGCGTCATATTGGCCGATCCGCGCAATTGCCCAATCAACCCCGCCGCGTGCCATGTGGTGCCCGATGTCAACTGCTTGCGTTCCAGCAGCACAATATCTTTCCAGCCCATTTTGGCCAAATGATAGGCCACCGAAGCGCCAGAGACGCCCCCGCCAATAATCACCGCGCGCGCATGTGCTGGTATCTGTGCCATCTGCCTGCTTCCTTGCTCTACAAATATCCCACGGGGGTGCGGGGGTGGGAAACCCCCGCGTCCACCGTTGGTGATTTACGCCCGCAGGCGCGCATTGGCGCTGTCCCACAGCGGCGCATCTTCTTGCACCACGGCAGGGTAACGCCGCCCAAAAATCTCAACTTCCAGCTTTTGCCCCGCCACGTTCAGATCTGCCTGCAGCATCCCCAGCGCAATGGACGCGCCCACGCGGTGGCCAAAATATCCGCTGGTGGTTTCTCCCACAATGGTGTCCCCCGCCCAGATATTAGACATATAGGGCGCGTCAAAATCGGGGCTGTCGATGATCAAGGTCGCAAATGTCTTTGCCACCCCGCGCTGCTTTTGTGCCGAAAGCGCCGCTTTGCCCCTGAATTCAGGCTTGGCCCAATCGACAAACCGCTCTAGCCCGCCTTGCAGCACCGTGTAATCGGTCGACAAATCGCCCTTCCAGGCGCGGTAGCCTTTTTCAATGCGCAAGCTGTTCAGCGCAAACATACCAAACGGTTTCAGCCCAACAGGCGCGCCTGCGGCCATAACTGCATCCCAAACGGCAGGGGTATCGGCGATGCGCGTGTGCACTTCCCAGCCCAGTTCGCCCGCAAAGGATACGCGCATCAAGAACACCTCGCGCCCCGCAACCTTGGCATTTTGCCATGTCAGCCAGCCTTTGGTCAGGTCAGCATCCGACACGCTGGCCAAAATCTCGCGCGATTTTGGGCCCGTCAGAATATGCGTTGACCACGCAGCCGAATGTTCTGTCAAAGTCAGACCATGGGCCAGATGCCGCATCAGCCAATCATAATCATGCATCTGCGCGGTCGCCGCCGTAATCAGCAGCATCTCATCAGCGCCAAGGCGCGCCACCGACATTTCCGTCACAATCCGCCCGCCCTCATCGGCGAAATAGGCCAGGCCCACGCGCCCAATGCTTGGCAGCTTTCCTGTGATCTGGGCCGCCAGCCATTCCGCCGCCCCCGCGCCCGACAGATGGAAACGCGAGAAACCAGGCAAGTCCAAAATCCCCGCCGCGTCCCGCACGGCCGCGCATTCGGCTTTCACAGCCTCGTACCAAGGCCCCCTGCGCGCCCATGTGCGCTGCGCATCCTCGGATGTATCATCGCCCGCCCGCGCATACCACAGCGCGCGTTCCCACCCATTATAGGGGCCAAATTGCGCGCCCAAAGCTGCCGTGCGGTCATGCACGGCCGACAGTTTCTTGCCGCGCCCTTCGGGCCATGCGTGATGGGGGAAATGGATGGCATATTCATGCTCGTATACTTCCAACCCTTTGGCCACACAGTATTTCTCATCCTCGAACCCTGTGAAACGGCGCGGATCGCACGACCACATATCCCATTCGGTGGCCCCTTGCGTGACCCATTCGGCCAGCACCTTACCCGCGCCGCCTGCTTGGCAAATACCAAAGGTTAACACGCAGGCCTCGAACGCATTCGGAACCCCTGGCATCGGGCCAATCAGCGGATTGCCATCGGGCGTATAGGGGATGGGGCCGTTGATCACCTTGGCCAAGGGGGCCTTTTCCAAGAGCGGCACACGCGCCATCGCGTCGTTGATATACCATTCCAAACGCTCCAAATCATCGGGGAACAGTTGGAACGAGAAATCTTCGGGGAAAGGATCAGCCTCGTCCGCCCAATGGGCGCGCCCACCCCGCTCATACGGCCCAAGGTTAAAGCCGTTCTTTTCCTGCCGCAGATAGTAACTTGAATCCACATCGCGCAGCAGCGGCAGCTTGCGCCCCGTCTCTTTCGTGCGCGCCTCGATCTCTGGCACAGTATCAAACACCAAATACTGGTGCGACATCACCATCATCGGCAGATCGCGGCCAAACATCTTGCCCACTTCGCGCGCGTAATAGCCCGCCGCATTGACGACGATATCGGAGGTGATCTGGCCCTTTGGCGTATCCAGAACCCATTTCTCACCAACCCGCGCAGCCCCTGTTACAGGGCAAAATCGCTCAATATGCGCGCCCAAATTGCGCGCGCCTTTGGCCAAGGCTTGGGTCAATTGCGCTGGGTCAATGTCGCCGTCATACGGATCATAAAGCGCGCCCATCAAGTCATGCGTTTCGACAAAGGGATAAATCGCCTTAATCTCGTCGGGCGCGAGCAGTTTTAGATCCATGCCCTGATAGCGGCCCATGCCGACCACGCGGGCAAATTCGGCCATGCGTTCGGGGGTATGGGCCAGCCGCACCGACCCGGTGACGTTGTAGTTCATCGGATAGTCCACCGCCTCGCCCAGCCCGCGGTACAATTCGGCCGAATAGCGCTGCATATTCATAATCGACCAACTGGACGAAAACGTCGGCACATTGCCCGCCGCGTGCCATGTCGAACCTGCCGTCAGTTCGTTCTTTTCCAGCAGAACGCAATCTTTCACCCCTGCCTTTGCCAGATGATACAGGCAAGAAGCCCCAACCGCCCCGCCCCCGATGACAACAACCCGTGCGGTAGTTGGAAAATTTGACATGTTCGCGCCCCATATTCGCCGTAATACTGGGCCACCATCGCCCAGCCAAAAAGGTCTTTCAATCGCCCAAATTCGGCCCTATTGATCGATAAAATCGATCAGCAAGCAAATACCAGCAGGAGCGCCCATGCAAACCGAATTGATCGACACGTTTTTAGATCTGGTGGAAACCCGCAGCTTTCACCGCACAGCCGAACGGCTGAATGTGACCCAGTCGACCATATCCGCCCGTGTTCTGGCGCTTGAGCAAAGCGTGGGCGCGCGGCTGTTCACCCGCTCGCGCGCGGGCACGAACCTAACGACCGAAGGGCTGAAGTTTGAAGCGCACGCGCGCGGGATGCGCCATGCGTGGCGCGAAGCGCAGCGCGCGGTTTCGGCCAGCGGCACCAAGGCGCTGAACCTGCGCATTGGCATCCAGCACGATCTGGCCACGGGCGAGAGGGGCCAGCAAATCGGCAATTGGATCGCATCTTTTCGCAAAGCGTTGCCCGAATGCGGATTTTACATTGAACCCGATTATTCCGCGCAGATGTGCAACGATATCGCGCGCGGCATCTTGGATTTTGCGGTGATCTTTACACCGCAATCTCATGCCGATTTGCACATCGCATCGGTGGGCGAGGTCAGCTATCGGTTGGTTTCGTCCAGCGGCAACAAGCGCGCTGATTTGTCGGCAGACACCTATGTCCGCGCGTCGTTTGCCCCTGCCTTTGACAGCATCCATGCCGCCGCCCTGCCCGAAATGGCGGGGGCGTCGCTGGCATCGGGCCAAAATGCGGCGATGGTT
>CAMAWZ010000254.1 GCA_945861995.1 Pseudorhodobacter antarcticus | reverse complement strand
AGGCGTTGGCGAAAGCCTGTCCTGCACTAATCGTTCAAGGCCAACGGCGTGGGGAAAAACGCAAGCCACAATCGCATCCATGCCTATCTGGCCATCCAAAAAGACTGAACGGCGAAAACCCTTCGGCGGCGTTGTTTTCGGCCAGTGGTTCAAGACTAAGGCGACGATACCTGCGCCATCGGTTGCCTGACTGTGCTTGCGCGCCCTTTTCTTTGCCACACTGCGGGTTACCTGTGTGCGGGGGTGAAAATGTTATTGCATTTTGAAAACGTAACCAAATCCTATCCAAACGTGCCTGTGCTGCGCGGCGTGTCGTTTGATCTGCGCGCGGGCGAGATGCTGGCGCTGACGGGGGAATCTGGGTCGGGCAAAAGCACGTTGCTGCATCTGATTGGTGGGTTGGACAGCGCCGACAGCGGGGTGATTGCCATTGACGGCGCTTTGATGACGGGCCTTGATGACGGCGGGCGCGCAAAGCTGCGGCGCGATGTAGTTGGCGTTATCTTTCAGCAGTTTAACCTGATCCCCTCGCTGGATGTTGGCGCAAATATCGCTTTTCAGGCGCGCCTTGCGGGCCGATATGACGCGGGGCGTTGCGCGCATTTGGCCGATCTTTTGGGGCTGAGTGATCACTTGGCCAAATACCCCGAGGCTTTGTCAGGCGGGCAACAGCAGCGCGTGGCGATCGCCCGCACCTTGGCCGCCCAGCCAAAGCTGGTTTTGGCAGACGAGCCGACGGGCAATCTGGACGAGGCGGCAGCGGACGGCGTCTTTGCCTTATTGTGCGAATTGGTGGCCGAAACGCAGGCGGGGTTGGTTTTGGTCACCCATTCGCAGCGATTGGCCGCACGGATGCCGCGGCGTTTGAACCTGTCAAACGGGCAAATCGCATGAGGCGCGCGATTTTTTCCGCGCTGATCAGTCATTGGCGGCGCAATCCGCTGCAATTGTTTACGCTGATTGCGGGGCTGGCGCTGGGAACCGCGCTGTGGGCGGGTGTTCAGGCCATCAACACCGAGGCGCGTGCCAGTTATGCCACCGCCGCGGGCACACTGGATACGGCCCAATTCGGTCAGATCACGCCCAAAACTGGGCAGATCATAGATATGGCCGACTATATTGCCTTGCGCCGTGCAGGCTGGCTTGTCTCGCCCGTGACTGAAGGCGATCTGGCGGGAATTACCCTACTGGGAATTGACCCGCTGACCGCGCCGCAAGGCACGGGCCTGCAGATCGGCGCAGACGTACCTGATTTGGCGGCGTTTATCTTGGGTGAAGGCAAAATTTTCGCGCGGGCCGATGTTCTGGCCAAATTGCCCCAAAGCCTGAATGGGGTTGCGCGCGCGGACATGGCCCCCGATACGGCGATTACAGATATTGGCGCAGCACAGCGGATTTTGGGCAGGAATGGGCAAATCGACCGTTTGATTGTCGCAGCAGTTCAGCCGATCACCCGCCGCCCATTGGCCGAAGTGGCCGCCCATTTGATCCAAACCCAGCCGCAACAGGCGGCGGATGTGGCCAGCCTTACGGACAGTTTTCATCTGAACCTGACGGCCTTTGGCTTTTTATCTTTTGCCGTGGGCTTGTTTATTGTGCACGGCGCGATTGGTCTTGCCTTTGCACAGCGCCGCGTGATGGTGCGCAGCCTGCGGGCCATGGGCGCGCCTTTGCGGGCCATTATGGGGGTGATGCTGGCCGAGTTGATTGTGCTGGCCGCTCTTGCAGGGGCCATTGGCGTGGGCCTTGGATATGTGGTGGCCGCTGCCTTGCTGCCCGATGTGGCGGCCAGTTTGCGCGGGCTGTATGGCGCAGAACTGGGCACTGGCTTGGCCTTTCGCATCCAGTGGTGGCTGCCCAGCCTTGGGATTGCCATGGGTGGGGCGGCTCTTGCGGGGGGCGGGGCGTTTCGGGCGCTGGCGGCGTTGCCCCTTCTGGCCAGTGCCCAGCCCCAAGCCTTTGCCATGGCACGAACAAACGGGACGGTTTTTGCGGCGCTGGCGCTTTTGGCTGTTGCGGGCGCGCTGGCCCTTTGGGGGCACGGGCTCATAGCAGGCTTTGCGATGCTGGGCGCGCTGCTTCTTGGGGGGGCGCTGGCCTTGCCATTCGCTCTGTCTTGGGCCCTGCGCCTGTGCGGCGCGGGCGCGCGCGGCCCCGTGGCGCAGTGGTTTTGGGCAGACACACGCCAACAATTGCCCAATCTGTCGCTGGCCTTGATGGCGCTGATGCTGGCAATGGCGGCGAATGTTGGCGTCTCGACGATGGTTTCATCCTTTCGGTTGACCTTTGTGGGTTTTCTGGATCAGCGCCTTGCCTCCGAACTTTATGTATCGGCCACCGACGCCGCCACCGGCGCGCGCATTGCAGATGTGGCGGGCGACTATGCGACAGCGCTGCTGCCGATTGTGTCCGCAGACAGCGTGGTCGTGGGGCAAGTTGCGCAGGTTTACGGCGTGATCGACCATGCCACATATGCTGATAATTGGCGCTTTTTGGACAGTATGCAAAACGCTTGGGCATCCGTGGCGCGCGGCCAAGGTGCCTTGATCAACGAGCAGCTTTTCCGCCGCGCGGGCCTAAGTTTGGGCGAAATGCTGCCAATCACGCCCGATCTTACTTTGCCGATTGTGGGGATTTATGGCGATTATGGCAATCCGATTGGTCAGGTGATTGTGGCCAAAGCGGTGTTCGATGCTGCGTATCCTGACGCCATTGCGCTGCGCTTTGGCCTGCGCGTGGCACCCGAAAATATCCCCGCCCTGCGCGCTGCGTTGCAAGATGATGCAGGGCTAAAGGGCGCGGCCATCATCGACCAAGCCGCGATCAAGGCTTTGTCGCTGCAAGTGTTCGAGCGTACATTTACCGTCACAAGCGCGCTGAATGTGTTGACGCTGGCGGTGGCGGGTTTTGCAATGTTGATGAGCCTTTTGACATTGGCCGATATGCGCCTGCCGATGCTGGCCCCTGTTTGGGCGCTGGGAATGGCGCGCAAGCGGCTTGCCGCGCTCGATTTGGTGCGCGCCATTGTGCTGGCCGCGCTGACTGGGGTTCTGGGCCTGCCGCTGGGGCTTGCGCTTGCTTGGGCGCTTTTGGCGGTGGTCAATGTCGAGGCCTTTGGCTGGCGCTTGCCGATGTATCTTTTTTGGATGGATTATCTGCGCCTTGGCGGGCTGGCTTTGCTGGCCGGAACTCTGGCCGCCGCATGGCCGGCGTGGCGATTGTCTGGAATGGCCCCTGCGCGGCTGTTGGGGGTATTTCGACATGAACGTTAAAGCGGCGGTGTTGTGCCTGTTGATGTTGCCCTTGGTCGCGCAGGCCCAAGGATTTGCGGGCTTGGGCAATATGGCCGACGACGGTTTTGCCACACCCTTACCGAACACGATTGTGCAGTTTCCGCGCGACCACGGCGCGCACCCCGATTATCGCATTGAATGGTGGTACGTGACTGGCAATTTGCAAGGGCAAGATGGCACGCAATATGGTCTGCAATGGACGCTGTTTCGCAGCGCTTTGGCCCCATATGAGGCGGCGGGCTGGCAATCGCCGCAGCTTTGGATGGGTCATGCCGCCGTCACCACATCCACCGCGCATTACGTGGCCGAACGGCTGGCACGTGGCGGGATCGGGCAGGCAGGGGTCACAGCCGCCCCGTTTGCGGCGTGGATCGATGATTGGGCCCTGGCGGGGCCTG
>CAMAWZ010000253.1 GCA_945861995.1 Pseudorhodobacter antarcticus | reverse complement strand
AAAAGACGTTTATTTTTTGCAGGCGGGATTGTCTTGGGCGGGCTTGCCCTGACAAGCTGCGCCTCAAGGCCTGCCGCGCCAAAGGCCCCCGCTGCGCCGCTGACCTTGGTTGATGCGTTTTCAGGGCGCGCGACGGGGGTGGGCGAGTTCAAAGTTTGGCTGACAGGGGATCAGCGGCGCTTTACCGCGCTGCTGAATGGAACCGTCACGGGCCAGACAGGTGCGCGCCGCCTGACTGTTGTGGAAGATTTCATCTATGACGACGGCGACAAAAACCGCCTGACTTGGGTATTTGACGAGGTAGGCGCAGGCCGCTGGACGGGCAAGCGCGAAGATACGGTCGGCGTGGCCGAGGTGATTGAAAAAGATGGCGTGATCCGCCTGACTTATACGGCCGATTTCGTCTCGCCCTCTGGCACAACGCGGCTTGGCTTTTCGGATGTGATTTATGATGCGGGCGGCGGGCTGATCATCAACGATGCCATCGTCACGCGCTGGGGTCTGCCTGTGGCCAAGGTGCAGTTTAAAATTCAGCGCTAAACCCTTGCGCGCAGGCCAAAGGGGCGGCATGACGGGGCAAAGTTGAAAGGCCCCCATATGCTTGATGCCGCCCTTGCTGCCCTGAATGGCGCAGCCAACCCCGAGAAGGCCGCCGAAATGGCCGCCTATCACAAGGTAGACCGCCCGTATTTGGGCATTCCCGTGCCGCAAATCGAAGAATTAACGGCGGTTTGGCGGGGCGAATTGGGAGTGCTGGCGCGCATTGATCTGGCCGCAGGGCTGTGGGACAGCAATATCCACGAGGCGCGCGTGGCCGCCTGCAAACTGCTAACCCAAGCGCGGATGAAAGAGGGCGACACCCCCGCATTTGATCTGATCTGCACCTGGGCGCCGCAATTTGACGCTTGGGCACTGGCCGATCACGCCTGTATCGCGCTGCAAAAGCGGCTTGTCGCAGACCCGCAGCGGCTGGACGTGATCGAAGATTGGACAACATCCCCCTTGATGTGGATGCGCCGCGCCGCGCTTGTCGCCACCCTGCCTTGGGCGAAGATAAACCATCCGAAACCCGAAGACAGCGCCATCCGCGAGCGGATTTTGGGCTGGGCGGCGCAGTATGTGCCCGACCGCGACTGGTTTATGCAAAAAGTTGTCGCTTGGTGGCTGCGTGATCTGTCCAAACATGATGCGGCGCGCACGGCGGCGTTTTTGGCCGAACATGGCCCTTACATGAAAGCGTTTGCGCGCAAAGAGGCCGCCCAATACTTGCCCGAAGCCCTGCGCGCGGGGCTGGTTCTGTAGGGCGCACGATGGCATATGGCTGGATGTACGGCCAAGGGCATAGGGGGGCGTCTGCCGCCCCCCGCTTCGCCCCCCCCGCAGGATATTTGTAGAGTTAGGAAGCACGCAGACGGGCTGAATTCCTAACTCCAAAAATATCCTCGGGGGTGAGCGCAGCGAGGGGGGCGAGCCCCCCTTCTATGGCAGGGAAAGAACCTGCACTTCGGGCAAATCGGTCAATGCCAGCCCCAGCGCCCGATAGGCGGAAAAGGACAGCGTCGCCCCCCCTGTGCTGGGGAGAAGGTCAACATTCACGCCCGCACCATTGGCAAGCACGGCGCGGCCTTGGCTGGGGGCGGCGACAAGATTGGATTTCAACCATAGGCCTTGTTCGGCAGGGCTGCCCAAGGCGACGCTGACAACTCCCAAAACTTGGCCAGCATTGGGTGCTTCCACGGGGGCTGCCACGGCGGCAGCTTTTTGTGCGTCGCTGACAGCGTCCAGCGCCGCTGCGCTTTGCCCGCCTGTGATCAGCGCCAGCAAGCCGCTTTCCTCTGGGCGGGGATTGAACCAAGATTTGGTTTTGCTCCAGGCCCCAGCACAGGCAGAGAGGGGCAAGATTAGGCATAGGGCAAGGACGATGCGTTTCATCACCATAACCTAGGGCCAAAATGCCCCCCTCGCAAGGGGCAGCTGCGACTGCGCGCAACCGTGCCTTGCACCACTGGGCAACATCTATCGCGCGCATCTGCGGCTTGCTTGCCGCTAGGGCTTGCGGGGGCCGCGCGCGGGCCTTAGGTTGGAGCCATGCAAAACGCCCCTCTTATTGACCCTTTCGCGCGCCCGATCACCTATCTGCGCCTGTCGGTGACCGACCGCTGCGATTTTCGCTGCACCTATTGCATGTCCGAGGCGATGCAATTCCTGCCGCGCGCCGATTTGCTGACGCTGGAAGAATTGGATCGCCTGTCTAGCGCCTTTATCGCCCTTGGCGTGCGCAAGCTGCGCATCACGGGGGGCGAGCCACTGGTGCGCAAGGGAATATTAACGCTGTTTCAATCGCTCAGCCGCCATTTGGCCAGCGGCGCGCTGGAAGATTTGACGCTGACCACCAATGGCAGCCAACTTGCGCGCTATGCCGAAGGTTTGGCGGCCTGCGGCGTGCGGCGGGTCAATGTCTCGCTCGATACGCTTGACCCAGAAAAATTCGCAGCCATTACGCGCTGGGGTAAACTTGCCCCTGTACTAGAGGGTATTGCCGCCGCATCGGCTGCTGGGATGCAGGTCAAGATCAACACTGTGGCGCTGAAGGGCGTGAACGAGGATGAGTTGCACGCCCTGACAGATTGGTGTGCCGAGGCGGGACATGATCTGACCTTTATCGAGGTGATGCCGATGGGCGAGGACATGGGCGATGCGCTGCGCCTTGGGCAATATTGGCCGCTGACGGATGTGCGCGCGCGCTTGGCCGCCCGTTATGGCATGACCGACCTGCCGCTGCGCACGGGCGGGCCTGCGCGCTATGTGCGGCTGGATGCCACGGGCCAGCAGATTGGGTTCATCACGCCGCTGACACATAATTTCTGCGAAAGCTGCAATCGTGTGCGCGCCACCTGCACGGGGCAGCTTTATATGTGCCTTGGCCAAAACGACATGGCCGATCTGCGCGCGCCGCTGCGCGCGAGCACCGATGACGCGGCCCTAACTGCCGCAATCCGCGCCGCCATTGCGCGCAAACCAAAGGGGCATGATTTTGATTATACGCGCGCGGCCACGCCTGCGGCGGGGCTGGCGGGGAAAGTGTCGGGCCAGATGCCACGGCATATGAGCCATACGGGCGGCTAGGCGGCCAGCGCGGCAATCTGCTGCGCCCCTGTTTGCAAGAGTGTATCAACGGTTCTGCGCAATAATCCCCCTCGCGGCACATCGCCGCGCCCCCTAGCCGCGCCTGCGCTGCGGGCGCATATCTGCATCAAAGAAAAAGGTGCATCATGGATACGTTTTTGCTCTCGCGCATACAGTTTGCGGCCAATAACTCGTTCCACATTCTGTTTCCCACCATCACCATCGCACTGGGCTGGGTGCTGCTGTTTTTCAAGCTGCGCTTCAACGCCACGCGCGATCCTGCTTGGATGGCGGCCTATATGTTTTGGGTCAAAGTGTTCGCGCTGTCTTTCGCGCTGGGGGTGGTGTCGGGCATCACCATATCGTTCCAATTTGGCACCAACTGGCCAGGGTTTATGGAAAAGGTCGGCAATGTGGCGGGCCCCTTGCTGGCGTATGAAGTGCTAACGGCGTTTTTCCTAGAGGCGGCTTTCCTTGGCATCATGCTGTTTGGCGCAAGCCGTGTGGCCCCTTGGGTGCACACGACGGCCACGTTTTTGGTGGCGCTGGGTACCACCATGTCGGCGTTTTGGATTATTGTG